>JACQYM010000233.1 GCA_016208225.1 Deltaproteobacteria bacterium
CTTCCTCTTCTGACGGACTCGTAAAAACTGAAAATTAACCACAGAGCGCACAGAGCCCACAGAGATAACTAATTGAATTAAAAATGTTTTCTCTGTGATCTCTGTGTGCTCCGTGGTGAAAAAAATCTTGTTCGCCAGCCGTTAAAATCGGGGGTTGTTCTCCATGCCCGGATGGCATCGCTGGCAGTCATTTAAGGGAAAAGCGATTTTCAGATGGCAGACGCCGCAGAATTTTTTCTCCAGGATGAAATCCATGGCAAAATGCGGGGTTGTCTTTTTCTTGAGGTTGAAAATATCGGGATGACAGTTGCCGCAGTCAAGCAGCTCGATATGCACATCATGGGGAAAGTACGCCGGAGGGACAAAGTTCCATTCCGCCTGTAGCTCCAGCCGGTTGCGGAAATTCATATCTGTTTTTTCGCTCTCCTTCCTGAAAACATACCGTGGTTTAATCTGGCCGAGGCTTGCGGCCAGCACCCAGTCCACCTGATTCCCGAAGGGTGTGCGCGGCAAATTTTTCGTCGCTTCTGCAAACTTTTCCCGGCCCGCATCAATATTGCCGGAGTGGCACTTGTCGCAATTCTCCTTCGTATGGGCAAAGGCATCCGTGCCGTTGTGGCAGGCGCCGCAGTAATAGCCGTTGATATTGTCTTCTTCCGTAATCGGCGTGGTGTTCACCGCAAATTCGAATTCAAGTTCAAGGTGGCAGACCCGGCAAGCATATTTTATGCGGTGGCTCCAGTGGGGGAAGAACACCGGCTTGACCTGGCTGGCTTCAGAGGTGCGATTGATCATGATATTGCCGTATTGATGAGGGGGCGGCAGGGGAGGAAATTTCCATCTGGCCTGCGTTACGGCTGGGTGAACAGTCAGGGCCAGCAAAAAAAACATCGGTACGAGAGTCCATTGCATCGGCGGCCTCCTGCGTTTCATCTGCTCGGCAAAATGTTGTCAACTGATCTTTATAAGTTATTGTGAGAAGTGAAACTCTTCGCTATTGTAAAAAAGAGACGCACAATAAAAGCCAGGCTTTCTCGCAATAGCTGCATCGCGCTTGCAACCATCAGCCCAGGGAAAGATCATGCCCGGAAAAACATACCAAAATTATATCATACTTTTTTTTACCATCTGTCTTTTTTTCGTCCTGCCCAGCGGCTGCGGGGAACAACAGCAAAAAAAAGCCGATGAAGCGCCCGGCAAAACTCAAACCCGTAAATTAAAGATAGGCCTGATCACCGAGCATGACATCTTCTCCCAGAAAAAAAGATATGAACCTCTTGCCGCCTATCTTTCGCACAAAACAGATACGACCGTTGAGCTGTCAATCCTCTCCCGCTACGGCAACCTCATTGACAATTTTGTCTCCAACGGCCTGGACGCCGCATTTTTCGGCAGCTTTACCGGCGCCCTGGCCATCAAAAAACTGGCGATCCAACCCCTGGCCCGGCCGGAATACCCCGACGGCACCTCTACCTATCACGGCATGATTTTTGTCCGCAAAGACAGCGGTATCCGCAATGCAGCGGATATGCGGGGCAAAAGGTTTGCCTTTGTGGACAAGGCCACCACGGCGGGCTGGCTCCTGCCCATCCATTTTTTCAAGGAAAACGGTATTGAAGATTACCGGACCTTCTTCGGCGAAACCTATTTTACCGGGACCCATGAGGATGCCGTCTATGACGTGCTGCGCGGCAAGGCTGATATCGGCGCCGCCAAAAATACCGTTTTTTCCCGGCTGGCCGAATCGGACAGCGAGGTGCGGGAGCAACTGCAAATTCTTGTGACATCGCCCGAGGTTCCGGCCAATGCCCTGGCGGTCAGAATGGACCTGGACGAATCCCTGAAGCAAAAGATTAAAAATGCCCTGCTGCAGATGGATCAGGATGTTGAAGGCCGGAAGGTCCTGCAGGATTTCGGCGCCAGAAAATTTGTTGCCACCACGGAAAAAGATTATGATCCTGTTTTTGACTATGCCCGTAAAATCGGGCTCGACCTGACAACGTATGATTATATGAATGAATAAAAAAAACCATGCCGACCGGCCCAATACTCTCTATGCCAATTGATTCCGCCGCCTCATTCACCACTTTCATTGTCATGCCTTCATGAAGAAGAAAGTTTTCATTGCCTTATCAGTGCTGGTTTTCTGCTTTTCCAGCGGCGGTATGTATATTGCGCGATCCATTGAAGAAGTCATCGCCCATCTGGAAAACGTCATCACCCTCCACCAGGTGGAATTTCTCCGCAAAGATCTGCTGAATAAAATCAAGGTGGTGCAGACCGACCTGCTGCTCAGGGATTCTCCCCATGCCCTGCATGTTGATCCCTTCATTGCCCATGTGGAAGAGATGGAAAAGGCGGCCCACGTTTGCAGCTCCTGCCATCACAAGGAGGAAGTGCTGCAGGCAATCAACCACCTCCAGGGACAAATCGCCAGGTATTTGAAACTGTTGAGCCGGGTGTATACCATCCGGGCCAACAAAGAAAGACTGGATCAGGAAAGAAGCGCTGCTTTTGGTTTGGGGGAAGAGACGCTGGCCGAGGTGGAGCAAATCGTCATCACCTCATCGGAGAAAATTTCAACCCGAATCAGCCTGGCCCGCAACAGTATTGCCCAAACCGAGCAACTGCTTTTTGTTCTCATCACCACGGGTCCGTTTTTCCTCATCCTCATCGCCTTCCTGTTTCTCGACAAATTCTCCCGTTCCGTTGACGCCCTGGTCCAGGCAACCCGTAAAATTCAGCGGGGTGACTTACGCTACAGGGTAAAGGAGAAACTGCCGGACGAATTCGAGGTCCTTGCCTCAGCCTTTAATGAAATGGCCGGCTCGCTCAAGGATCAGTGCCTGCTCATGCAACAGACGGAAAGACTGGCGGTGGTCGGCGAACTTGCCGCCGGACTGGCCCACGAAGTTAAAAATCCCCTGGCAGGCATCAAGGTATCCATTGAGGTACTGGCCAATGAACTCACCCTGGAACAGGAAGACAAGGAAGTTTTTCTGCGGATCATTAACGAAATCCACCGTATCGAGTCCCTGCTCAAAAGTCTGCTCAGCTATGCCCGGCCCCAGGAGCCGGAGCCCGTACCCCTCGATCTCCATCAACTGCTGGAAACAACCATCAAATCCGCCAACTATTCGTTGATAAACCCGGCCAATACGGCAACACTGATCAAGGAAATCGAGATTGTCAGAAATTTCAGCCCCGAACTTCCGCACGTGGTGGCGGACAATGGCCAGATGCAGCAGGTGTTTCTCAACCTCATGCTCAACGCCATCGATGCCATACCTGCCAGGGGCACCATCACCTTCAGCACCAGGAAAGAGTCGAACGATGCGGTGCAGATCAGCATAGCCGATACCGGCAAGGGAATGAGCCAGGAGAACCTGAGCAAAATCTTCAATCCTTTTTTTACCACCAAACCTAAAGGGACCGGCCTGGGGCTGGCGATCTGCAAACGGCTCGTCGAGCTGCATAACGGCACCATCCATGTCTCCAGTACACCTGGAGAAGGAACAACCTTCTACATAACCATACCGGTGAAACAACAGCTCCACGGGATTGTACTATGAAAAATCACGGCAGAATTTTCCTGATCGATGACGAATCGACAAGATCGCCGCCTGGCATCCTGACCTGGTCCTGCTCGATATCCATCTTGCCGAAGATCGGAGCGGACTGGATATTCTGGCCGACATCAAAAAAGAAGAACTCGATACCCAGGTGGTGATGCTGACCGCCGATGACACGGCAGAGTCCGCCATCAGGGCGATGAAACTGGGGGCGGCGGACTATCTCACCAAACCGTTCAATATCGATGAGGTCAAGATCGTCATCTCGACAATCCTGGAAAAAACAAAACTGAAAGAAGAACTCAATTATCTGCGCAAAACCGGGCCCGCATCCCTGGGCCAGAGCGTGGTGGGGAGTTCGCCGGTCATGCAGCAGATTTTGGAAAAATCGCGGAAAATCGCCGAGGCCAAAGCCCAGACCGTTCTCATCACCGGTGAATCAGGGACCGGCAAGGAGGTGCTGGCCCGGTATATTCATAACTGGCGGCATCTCCGCCAAAGCGATGAAACCGAATATGCGCCGTTTATTTCGATCAACTGCACCGCCCTGCCGGAGAACCTCATTGAAAGCGAGCTGTTCGGTCATGCCAAGGGAGCATTCACCGACGCCAAGGCAGACCAGAAGGGCATGTTCGAGCTGGCCGACGGCGGCACCCTGCTGCTGGACGAGATCGGCGACATGCGGCATGATCTGCAGAGCAAATTCCTGCGCGTCCTGGAGGAAAGGAAGGTGCGCCGCCTGGGCGGCCGGATTGATCTCCCCATCGAGGTGACGGTGATCGCCACCACCAACAAAGACCTCAAAGCCGCGGTACTCAATAAAGAATTCCGGGAGGACCTTTTCTTCCGCCTGAATATCTTTGCCCTGCACCTGCCCCCGCTGCGGGAAAGAAGAGAAGACATCCCGCTGCTGGCCGAATATTTCCTGTCCCACTTTTCCCATAAATACAACAAGAACATCAAGAGCTTCTCCCCCGAAGCGCTGAAGGTCATCAACGCTTACAGCTGGCCCGGCAATATCAGGGAATTACGAAATATTATCGAACGCATTGTCGTGCTGGAAAACGAGGAAATCATTAAACCGCATCATCTGGCAATGGGGTTGGCGGCCGAAGAAGCTGTGGCCGAGACACAGCAGGGCATAAACTGGCTTGCCCTGCCCGAGGAAGGACTCTCGCTGGAAGAAGTGGAAAAAAACCTGATCAGGCAGGCCCTGGAACGGGCAGGCGGTAATCAGACCAAGGCGGCGAAACTGCTGAATATTTCCTACGACACCCTGCGCTACCAGGTGAAAAAATATGACCTGAAATAGATATTGCCGGTTTCGAACAAAGTCTTTTTTTCACCACAGAGCACACGGAGCCCACAGAGAAATAATATTTTTTGATTACCACTAATTTTCAGCCAGTTCAGGGTTAAAGTTCTGCTGTCCGGATTATGGACTTGGGTTTACGGTTTACGGTTACCGGATTACGGTGAGGGAACGGCATTGAACCGTAAACTGTAAATTCTTCGTGATTGCAGCAAAAAGAATCAGCAGAAGAGAACTTTTGGGAAAATGGCTGAAAGTCGATGGTAATCAACTAATATTTTATTACTGCCGGTTATCTCTGTGGGCTCTGTGCTCTCTGTGGTCAATCCGCATTCCGCAATCCGCATTCCGCATTCCGAAATTCCCCATCAATTTCCTTCAGGCAAATTTGATCCCCGCTCTGCAATTTTCCGCATCAACCATTCTGCTCCAGGCCACCACGCCGATCCTGCTGCCCATTTTTTCATCAAAACCGATAACCTGCGCTTCCTTTAACGGGTACGGGGTCACTAATCCCATGCCGCCGTCGCTGAGATCGACGGCTCGTGCCTCCAGAGACCAGCGGGTGAAAATGCCATTGTCAATGACGCTCACCTGAAATCGGATGTTTTCACAATAGGGTTTTCTGGGGTTTTTTCTGGATTTTTTCACAAAACCGGTGCCGGTGAAACGGAAACCGGAATGAAAGTCTTCCCCTTCCGTCAGCACCTGCTGCACCACGTCCGTGACTTCACGCAGGTTAAAAGGCTTGGCAATGAAGTGACAGGCCCCGTGGGCAATGGCAGCGCTGATGTTTTCGCTGACCTCGGAAGAATCGAGACAACTGGTCGTCATGATAATGATCCTGGTCATCGGACTGATATTCTTGATGACCTTCAGTAACACCAGGCCGTTCACGTCCGGGAGATGGACATCAAGCAGACACAGGTCGTACGGGCAGAGTGCGAGCTTGTCGACAGCCGATTGCGCCGTGGATGCCGTTTGCACCGCAAAAGACCCTGATTGCAATGCCTTGGCCAGGCCATACAGGATGAGTTGGTTATCGTCGACCACCAGGATATTTTTTTTCACGTCGCTCATAAGTATGAAATCTTTTGTTCTACCGGGCTGGCAATGCGGACAATTCATGCAACGGACGAAAAGCAAAATGTGGACCATTTTTTTTGCACAATGGAACAAATCAAAAAAATCATTTAATAACAAAATGTTCCTTACTCAAAAAAAATAAAGTTGCCCGGCGCACACGTCTATGAATTTCATAACATGCCCCGCATATAGGCCTTTTCACCCTTCCGACTGGGGGATTTAACGGAACAATTTTGGCGGCGGGTCCCTCATAAAATCATATGAAAACCTTCGTCAGCCAAATTACCGGAAATTCTCCGGTGAAATCCCCAAATTGCTGCCCCGGAAATGGGCCAAGCCGTTTCATCCCAGGCTATCATCTTGTTATTATGTTATTTTTTCACTTTGCTTCAGATTGGTACAAGCTTTGCTGTGATAAAGAGTTATGAGAAAAAAAACCGTGCAACACATAGTAGCCATGTCTTTTATCTGTCTGCTGCTGGCCCCGGCCAATCCGGCCGAAGCTGCGGTGCAGATGAATTTTCAGTATGTCCTGTCTAATTTTTCAGGTCCCGTCTCCTCCCAGTGGGCCAAGATGGCGGCAGACCTGGACAGGGGCGAAATCTACGCCTTTGATCCCCATGAAAAGGAGGTGCGGATTTTCAATGAACATGGCATGGAGATCTTCAGTTTCGGCGAAGACGGCCAGGTGAATGGCGCTTCCGACCTTGCGGTGGCGGAGGATGGATCAATTTACATTCTCACCTCTCTGATCAACGCCAATACCTTTACACGACTCAACTATCGGGGGGAACCCGTGGCCGAGATCCAGGTCAAAAATCTGCCGGCCGACATGCAGGATTTCAAGCCCTCCCGGATGGAATATGCCCGCGGTGCCCTGTATCTGCTGGATGGAGCCGGCCTGAAAATCCTCATGGTTGACACCGATGGTCTCGTCCAGGCCGAATATAACCTGCAGAAACAGTTCGAATCATTGGCCGCCGAACAGGACCCGGAAAAAAAGAAGGGCCAGGTTATCGATATCAGCGGTTTCAGCGTGGATAACGCCGGCAATATGTATTTCACCGCCCCCATGCTGTTTTCCGCCTTCCGGCTGAATACCGACGGCACGCTTGAATACTTCGGCAAGGCCGGAAGCGGGCCGGGGAAATTCGGCGTTGTGTCCGGAATCGCCGCGGACAGTGACGGCAATATCTTTGTGGCCGACCGTCTGCGCTCGGTGGTGATGCTCTTCGACAAGACGTTTCAATTTCTCGGCGAGTTCGGCTACCGCGGTTATGCGCCGGACAATCTGGTCGTGCCGGATGATATCGTGCTGGACAATAACGGCAAAGTCTATGTTTCCCAGGGCGCGGGCAGAGGGATCAGCTGCTATCGGATCATCAGGGAATAACCGCTGACCGCAACCCGTGGTCGTGATATGCTTCCGGCGGCTTGATCCTTGTATCAATTAAGGATTTCGCAGAGCAGCCGGAGATCACAGAAAAATATTTCCATTCCAACCAGCCAGACTCGCCGGCTCTGTGCGCGCCGTGGTGAATTCCCACTTTTGGCGGGATCATCATCTCACCCTGCTGCAAAACTCTCCCGCCAAATCCTGACTTTTTCTTCGCCTTTTGCCGACCGAAAGGTCCACCTGCGTGGCCGATGGAAAATTTCTGGCCAAATCCCCATCTCCTTTTCCGTGAAATTACCAGATTGCCGTTGCCGCTCCCGGTTATTTTTTTTGTCCCTTTGCCCAGCACGTTGATTTTGTTGCTTTTTCACCGATCCCTACTTTGTGGCACAGTGATTGCTTTTATGACTGTACAACACACCGACAAATAACTTTCTCAAGAACGGGATACGGTACGCCGACGGGGATAGGAACCGGTGGAATGATAGAAAAAAGCAAAACATGACAGGAGGGGAAAAGGCGGAAAGAAGGAAGCAACAAGATAACGGGAGAACATAAGGCCGATGACCAAGGTCACGGGCCGACCACACAAAATCCTCCGAAAAGGGTAAACCCATCGTAAGGTGGGGGCACAAAGCCGACAGATCCTGCAAAACAAAAAAGGATGGCTGGGCTACCGGGGTAAAAAAAATCATCTTGGAGGATGAAATGAGAAAAACGTATAAAATTTCCTTGGCAGCAGGCGCAGCAATGATGGTGATGGGATTTGCCGGATCGGCAATGGCTTTTCATGGCGGCGGTGTTGCTCACTGTGACGGCTGTCACTCCATGCACAACTCGGCGGACAACGCGAGAGCGGGCTCCGCCACCGCGGCCGACCTGATGAAGGGCTCCGATGCCAGCTCCACCTGTCTGAACTGCCACATGAGCAGCGCCAGCAGCTACCACATTGCCACGACCAACGGCAGCACCATGAGCCAGGGCGGCGACTTCTTCTGGGTAAAAACCAACTACTCCTACTGGAATGGACGTTCGGTAGTAACCTCCCCGGGCGAAGCCCATGGTCATAACATTGTGGCCGCGGACTTCTCTTTTGTGGCGGACCCCACCAATAGCACCGCCCCCGGCGGCACCATGCTGGCCAACACCCTGGGCTGCACCAGCTGCCATGACCCGCACGGCCAGGTGGCCGGCGGTACCACTGCCGGCGCTGCCCCCATCTCCGTGTCCGGCTCGTACGGCGCCGCCGACCCGACCGACGGCTCCATTCACGGCAACTACCGCCTGCTCGGCGATGACGGCTTCAAACTCATTACCGCCGCGGCCCCTGTGGCCC
>JACQYM010000234.1 GCA_016208225.1 Deltaproteobacteria bacterium
CCAGCTATCGCCAGGCCCTGACGCTTAAGCCGGATTTTGTCGAGGCCCGCAACAACCTGGGCAACACCCTGCTGGAGCTCGACCGGTTAGAGGAGGCGGAATCCAGCTATCGCCAGGCCCTGACGCTTAAGCCGGATTTTGCCGAAGCGCACCAGAACCTTGCCAATGTCCTCATGAAACGCAAACGCTATGCCGAGGCGGAGGCCGGCTTCCGCCAGGCCCTGACGCTCAAACCGGATTACGCCCAGGCGCACAGCGGGCTCGGCGATGTCCTTCTGGAGGTTGGACGACTGGTTGATGCCATGGCCTGCTACCGCAGGGCCATCGACTGCGATCCCTCGTTCATTCAGGCCCATATCGGGCTGGACAACGTGCTCAAGAAACTGACTCCCATGTGGCACGTGCCCATGATGAACGACCGGATACGCAACGATGCCTACTTTGCCGCCTTGCGCGCCGCGGTTACGCCCGATACCAAGGTCCTGGAAATCGGCACCGGCTCGGGGCTGCTGGCCATGATGGCCGCCAGGCTCGGGGCCCGGCAGGTGACGACCTGCGAGGCCGTCACCGAGATTGCCGCCACGGCCCGGGCCATTGTGGCGGACAACGGCCTCACCCCGCCGGTCACCGTGGTCGCCAAAATGTCGACCACGATGGAGATCGGGGTTGATATGGACGAGCGGGCTGACCTGCTCGTGTCCGAGATTCTCTCCAGCGAATTTCTCGGCGAGGGGGTCCTCGCCAGCATCGAGGATGCCAAACGCCGTTTGCTGAAGCCGGGTGCCCGCATCATCCCGGCCCGCGGCTCCATTCAGTTCGCCCTGTTCGGCGGGGACGACATTGAAAAAAATATCCGGGTTGACGAGGTGTACGGTTTCGACGTACGCAAATTCAATGCGATCGTGCCCCGGAAACAGTATATCAGCAGAAACGATCTCAACATTGAGCTGCTGAGCGATGCGGGCTGCGCCTTCTCCTTTGATTTTGCCGGGACGGACCGGTTCCCCTTGAGCGACCGGCGGAGCATCGAAGTGGCCGTGCGCCAGGCTGGCCGGTGCTGCGGCATAATCCAGTGGATCAGGCTGGAGATGGACGACACAGTCGTCTTTGAAAACCATCCCGCGGTCAGAAACCCCTCCTCCAGCTGGCAGCACTGCGCCTATGTTTTCCCATCGCCAATCGACGTTCTGCCGTGGCAGGTTGCCGTGATTGCCGCTGCCCACAACCGCAACACCCCGTGGTTCTTCTTCCAGGGGATGAAGTAACCGGCAAGGCAATAGGGGGTCATTCTGCTTCCCTTTTTTCGGCATCTACCGGGTGCGGCCGGCCATTCACCCTTCACATTCTCCGACGGTAGGGGCAATAAAGCAGCAGACACGGTTTCGCCACGAAACCACAGATTCCGGGCAAATCCATCATGCGCAGCCTGAAGAAAAAAAAGGCAAAATCAAAAATCGCTGCCAAGCCAAAAAAAATCAGGGTTGGCCCGCACGAGGCGCCGGTCGAACAGGCGCTCCTGCTGGCAAACAACTACCGGCAGGCAGGGCAACTACCGCAGGCGGAGAGGATCTATCAGGAGATTTTACGCAAGGATCCTGCTAATGCCCAGGCTTACAGCATGCTCGGTATTCTTGCCGGACAGGCCGGTGATATGGAGCGCGCCATCCTGTTGACCCAGAAAACGATCCGGCTTGATCCGAACACGGCAAATTTCCATTACAACCTCGGGATCATGTTCAAGGAACGGGGCCGGCTCGCCGAGGCGATCGCCAGCTACCGCAAGGCCATTGCTCTCGAACCTGACTTCGACAACGCCCTTTACAATCTTGGCAACGCCCTGCAGGCCAATGGCCAAGGCGATGAGGCCATTGCCTGCCAACGGCAGGTGGTGGCCATCCGTCCCGGCCATGCCGAAGCATACAATAACCTGGGCATCCTGCTCAAGGAGGCCGGCCGCTTTGAGGAAGCAAACTCCTGCTACCGGCAGGCGATCGCGATTTCTCCCGGTTTTGCCGAGGCACACAGCAATCTTGGCGTTCTCCTGCAGGAGATGGAGCAGCTTGATGAGGCCGAAGCCTGCCAGCGGCGAGCCCTCGCCCTCAAGCCGGGCCTGACGGATGCCCATTACAATCTCGGTATCGTCTTAAAAAAGAAAGGGCAATTCGATGAGGCCATTGCCAGCTACCGGAAAGCCCTTGCCCTGCAGCCGGACGCCTATGAGGTTCTCGTCAGCCTGGGAAATGCCCTCAATGCCGCCGGCCAACTCAACGAGGCCCTTGCCTGCTTCCAGAGGGTCATTGCCGAATCCCCCACTGATCCTCTTGCCTGGAGCAATTTACTGCTGACCGCGCAATATGCCCCTGTCTCTTCGCCCTCCACGCTTTTTCAATACGCTTTGCGATATGCCGCCCAGTTCGAGGCCCCCCTCCAAAAAAGCTGGGAGCCCCATGCCAATACCGCTGAACCGGACAGGAGGTTGAAGATCGGCTATGTTTCCGCCGATTTCCGCGAACACTCGGTTGCCTGTTTTATTGAACCGATTCTGGCGCATCACCGCAGGGAAAGCGTCGAGATTTTTTGTTATTACAACAACCGGCAGCAGGATGATTGCAGCCGCCGCCTTGCCGGATACGCGGATCACTGGACCCCCTGTGCCGATATATCGGATGAGCAGCTGGCCCGGTCCATCCGCGCCGACCAGATCGACATCCTGGTGGATCTGGCCGGCCACACCAACGGCAATCGCCTGTTGGTTTTTGCCAGGAAACCGGCGCCGGTCCAGGTGACCTGGATGGGCTATCCGGATACGACCGGGCTTGCGGCCATGGATTATCGTCTCACCGATAACCATGCTGACCCCGTGGGCAAAACCGAGCAATGGCACAGTGAGACACTCTGCCGCCTGCCAAACTGTTTTTTGTGTTATGCCCCGCAGCCTGACACTCCCCCGGTAGCCGCACCCCCGGTCACGGCAACCGGGCGCATCACCTTTGCCTCGTTCAACAACCTGACCAAGGTGGGTGAGCCGACAATCAGCGTCTGGGCCGCCATCCTGCGGGAGCTTCCCTCCTCGCAGCTTCTCCTGAAAAGCACCCAGTCGAGCTGTGAAAGCGTGCGCAACCGCCTCTGGCTGCTGTTTGCCCGCCTGGGCGTGGGGCAGGAGCGGATACGGTTTGCGGATTTTACCAGATCATTCCACGAGCACATGGGGCTTTACGGCAGCGTCGATATCGGCCTTGATACCTTTCCCTACAACGGCACCACCACCACCTGCGAGGCCCTGTGGATGGGGGTGCCGGTTATTACCCTGGCCGGGAGCCGGCATGTCGGGCGCGTTGGAGTCAGTCTTTTGTCGGCAATCGGTCTTGCCGAGTGTATTGCGGCAAACGAGGAAGAGTATGTGCAGCGGGCGGTAACGCTGGCCGCTGACCAGGACCGGCTGGCCGCGTTACGCGCGACCATGCGGGCGCGAATGTCGGCTTCTCCGCTGGGTGATGCCCGAAGTTTTACCAGGGGCCTTGAAGAGGCGTATCGGACGATGTGGCAAAGGTGGTGCTCCGCGCGGTGAATCGGCCTTGCCCGATGCCCATGAGATTGTTGCTGTTTTTAACCAGTCCAGGAAATCCTGGTTATAGGGCAAAGAGCCGGGGGTGATAATGCTACGGTCAGCCAGATGCCGCCTTGCGCACAGCTCTTGCCGCGCCATAAGCAGTTGAAATGCCCTCACGGATTGCGGATCAATCGATGCGCATTCCCGTGGCAGTTCAAACACAGTCGATATTGACTGTGGTTTAGCTTATTAGCATGCGGCAGGCCATGGCAGTCCTGGCAACGGGGCATTGCCGGATGCGGGCCATTATGGCAATAAACGCAGCTGAGCGCCCCGTGGTAGGTGGTCGTTCCGGCAAGATCGCGGGTTTCCTTGTCGTGGCATGGCTGGCAGAATGCCGATGGAAGACTGGCGGCAGGCTCAACCTGCAATGGGCCGTGTGCCTGGCGATGGCATTTAAAACAGTCAGCGTCCGTCTGCACAGGCAGGTGCGGCGCATGGCACGCCAGGCAGCTGGGAATAAACCCATGCCGATCATGGCAGTTGGTGCAAAATAGCTCGGCATGCCGGCTGGTCGCCGCCGCCATCTGCTGCCCCACCTCGGCATGACAGGTAAGACATTCTGTTCGCATCGATTTCATCGTATCCCGCAGGGAAGCCAGCGGCTTATGCGGGTTGGCATGGCAATCCAGGCAGTAATCAATCTCGAAATGCGGTTTTCCCTCATGGCAAAGGACACAGGCGGATATGGTATTTTCCCCTTTCGGCGGATGTTCCGGGTGGCAGTCAAGGCAACCAACCTCGGTGGCGTGTTTCCCGCCCTCGGCGGCAAGAGTCTGCAGTTGAAACGGATGACACTTGGCACAATCATCCTCCCGCAACCCCGCCTGCGCCTGCTCCACGGCAAAAAAGACCATGCTGATCAGAAAAAAGAAAAATGTCAGCCGGCAGCCTTTCAGCATGCATCTACAAATATCCTGTTTCCCGTCGGGGAAAATCGTTTTCATAAAGCCCTATGAGAAAAAAATCAGCCGGTCCATTACCGGGCGATAAAAATTGTTTTTCGGGGTTCCTGCTGCGCCACCCGTGTCCTGCTTGCTCTCGCAC
>JACQYM010000215.1 GCA_016208225.1 Deltaproteobacteria bacterium
CTGTCATCAACAATGAGGATATGAAGATTAGACATCGGACTGTATCTTATTCGTTAACGGCCTGGTGAGATGAAGATAAAAAGACACGATCTTGCCTGCTGGTAACGGCCATGGGTAGCAAGAGGGAAAATGGCATGACGGCGGCTCCGGAGAATAAATATGCTCGGATCATTTATCTCACAAATTATTATTATCATCAACAAAAGCGGATCGTCAAGAAGTGAATGGCCAGGCCGGGGTTCATGGGGACGCGATCCGATCGTCTCTGCGCGTAATGTCTTGTTTGTCATATCGGGATTTCTCTGCATTACTTGAGAGCCAGCGGCACACCACTTATGGATTTGTACGGCACGGGGGTCAACCCTGGAAAAGAAGCGTATTACATGGTGCGTGGCGAAGTTGCCCGGCAGCGGACCCAACGAAATTCTGCAGCCATGGGAAAGGTATGGTATCATTACCCATGAAGCTTTACCGGATTTTGCGGTGGCTGCGGCTGTGCACCATTTCGCAACGATTACCCCGGGATGGACTGATGAAGCATTGCACAAAAACCTGACGACATGAAAGGAGCGAGCAATGGGAGACAAGGGCGGCAAGAAAGATAAGGACAAGAGCAAGAAACAGATGACCAAGAAACATGATCAAAAGGCCAAAGAAGCCAAGGATAAGCAACCGAAAAAAAATCCGTAGCAGAGCAGGAGGAAACAAAATGCAGGCACGCGGTCCGCTTATGATTGAGCATCGCCTGATTGAACGGATGCTTGCGGTCGTCAAAGATGTCCTGAGGGAAATCGAAGCAAAACACAGGGTAGATCCGCTATTCGTGGATACAGCGGTTGATTTCATCGGGGTGTACGCCGACCGGACGCATCACGGCAAGGAAGAAGACATTCTTTTCCGGGAATTACGGAACAAACCGCTGTCCGCCGAGGACCGGCGCATCATGAACGAACTGATCGAGGAGCACATGTTCGGACGCCAGATCACGAAAGCACTGGTTGTGGCCAACACTCGCTACCGCAATGGTGACGAAACGGCCCTGGCCGGCATTGCCGAAAATCTGAAAACCCTTACCGAGTTCTACCCAAAGCATATTGAGAAGGAAGACAAGGTATTCTTCCCGGCATCCAGGGCCTACTTTACCGAGGAAGAGGACCAGGCCATGCTGGCAGAGTTCTGGGAGTTTGACCGGAAAATGATTCACGAGAAGTACCGATCAGTGGTGGAAGGATTTGAACGGCGGCAATAAGGGCGATTACCGGACAACGCTGTTTAATTCAGCCTTCACGGCCTGCCCTATTTTTTTCAGGACAAACGGTTTTTTGACGTATGCTCCCACTCCCAGCATTTCAGCCTCCTTCACCCGGTGGGTTTCCGAAAAACCGCTGACGATGATGGCCTTCTGTTCGGGATGCAGTTCCAGGATCTTTCTGTACGTTTCAAGGCCGTCCAGGCCGGGGTCCATAATCATATCGAGCAGCAGCAGGTCCGCCCTGCCATTCTGCATATAGGCAATCGCCTCTTCTCCGCTGGCAACGCAAGTGACCGAATAGCCCAATTTTCCCAGCATATCCGATGCCAGTTCCCGCTGTTCCTTAATGTCATCCACCACCAGGATGGACTCGCCGTTGCCCATATAATCCCGCAGGGCCAGATCGTGGATCTCTTCATGTCTTCCCTGCCGGGTTACGGGAAAATAGAGGGTAAATGTCGATCCCCGGCCTTCGGTGCTTTCCACCTGCACATAACCGTTATGGTCTTTCACCGTGCCCCAGACAACAGCCATGCCCAGGCCTGTTCCGCTTCTGCCCATCACCTTTTTCGTATAGAAAGGTTCGAATATTCTTCCCAGGTCCCGGGCCGAAATGCCTATGCCCGTGTCCGAGACGCTGAAAATCACATATTCGCCCTCTTCCACATGGTCATAGCCGTTGATCGGTTTATCCACATAGCGATTCCGGGTGGAGATCGTGACCTTCCCCCCCTCGGGCATGGCCTCCGCGGCATTGAATACAAGGTTCATCACCGTTTTGGACAGATGGACGGCCGATCCGGAAATATCAAGCAGATCTTCCGCCAGATCGGTTGCAAAGACAACCCGCGGGTGAAATGATTGCAGACTTTTCTGTTCCGGGCTGCGCAGATATTCGCTGACCGCCTGATTGAGATTCATCACCGTACTTTCAATAACCCCCCGCCTGGCCATGGTCAACAGATCCTGGACAATGGCGGCGGCCTTCTGCCCTGACTTCTGGATGGCAAAAAGAGGTCCCCTGAGGCGACTGTCCTCCGGCAGATCAAGCAGGATCAGTTCAGGGTAACTGATGATCGCCCCCAGGATATTATTGAGATCGTGCGCCACCCCTCCCGCCATTGTGCCGAGAGCTTCCATGCGCTGGGCCCTCTGCACCTGGATTTCCAGTTTCCGCCTGTCCTCCTCGGCCCGTTTACGTTCAGCCGTTTCCATATCACGCAAAACGATGGCATCATGCAGTTCCCTGGTCATATTATTGAAAGATTCCGCCAGCATGCCGATTTCATCCTTGGCGCGGATTGTCACCCTTTGCTGCAGATCACCCTGGGCCAGACGACTCGTTGCCTGGCTGAGCTGCAGAATGGGGTTGGTGATTCCCCGGGCCAGAAACAGGGAAAGAAGAATCGCGACAACAAGCACCGCCAGAGAAATGCCGAATATCATGTTGCGCAAATTCTTTGGCGCATCCATGAATTTGTCATAGGGCAGCACGGCCATGACCGACCAGCTGCCCCCCGGCACCGGTGCGTAGGCCACAAAAAAATCGACCCCCAGCAGGCTGGCCCGCTGAAATCCGAACTGCATTTGCCGGGCCCGGCCAATCAGCTCTTCCGACCGGGGATCATCGCCGGCTATTTTTGCCATGATCTTCTCCTCTTGCGGATGGGAGATAATCGTGCCGGCGGCATCCACCAGGATGAGGAAACCTGTATCGTCAAATTTGAACTGCTGAAAATCCTTGAGAAAATCCGCCAGGGGAATACTGCCGACGATCACGCCTTCAAATTCTCCGAAAAAATTCTGCCGGCAGTAGGCAAACTTCAGCATCGTTCCCGCCTCCGCATCCGCGGCAGAGGGGAAAACGGAAATCACCTTATTAGGCACCCATGTTGCCTCTTCAAAGAGAAAGGTGGCGCTGAGGTCAACAAGTTTTTCCGGCCTTTCAACGCCGTTGACCAGCTTCATTTCCTCTACCCCGTCTTCGCGCACATAGGCGAGCATGGGGAATTCCTCCATAAAGCCGTTGAAATGCTGGATCAGTACCGGCTCATGATATTCCCTGGTATAGGCCTCGACGGCCTCGCTGGTGGCCAGCGTTCTGAATTTCTCCTCCTTGTACTGGATCATGGCGCTGAGCTTCCGGGCTTGATCATGGGCGATGTTGCGCAGCCGCTGCCCCTGGGTCTTCTTCAGCGAATCAACCATTAAGGCATAGCTGGAAAAACCCAGCAGAGCGCAGACAAGAAGAACAAGCCCTATCTGCGAGACGAGAATTTTAGTCTTGATGGATTGAAACACGCTCATGCCCTTGGGGAAAGTTTTGCGGAAAGCCGGTTACTCGGGGACAACGCCATAGGACCTGACGATTCTTTTTCCCTCAGCGCTATCAAGGAAATCGACAAATCTCTTGGCGAACCCGGAAATGTCCTCCCGGTAAACAAAGGCAAAAGGGACGACGAATTTATAGGTGCCGTTGCTGACATTTTCCGCCGATGGATAAATGCCGTCCACCTTCAGGATACGCATCTCCGTGCCGACCGCCATTGACATGGGGACATAGCCGATCGTCCGGCGGTGTTTCATGATCGTTTTCACCGCCTCCGGGGTGTTATAGATGATCTTGGCCGTGGGACCGGCAATATTCTTAAACCCTGGAAGCAGCTTGTTTAAAACAATCAGACTGGAGTCCCCCGGTTCTCTGCCCACCGCATAAATCTTTCCCGTCTCACCGCCCAATTGACTCCAGTCGGTAATTTTCCCGGAATAAATGCCGACAATTTCTTCGGAGGTGAGATTGTCGACGCGAGTGACACTGGGATGCACAACAAAGACCACCGGACATTTGGCGAACGGCTTGTAGTTGAGGCCGAGTTTTTCTTCGCTCTCGGTTAATTGCCGGGCAACCCTGCCCAGGTCAATCTCCCCGGCGGCCGCCGCTCTTACCCCGCCGCCCGAGCCGATACTTTCCGGGATATCGATTTCCCCGCCCCCCAGCTTCTCCTCCAGGGTGCCGGCCGCCTCCTGCAGCAAAGCCTGACTGTCGCCGGTGCCGCTGACAACGATCCTCTGGCCGGCAAAACCCCGCAAGACCTTGTCAGCCCTGGCCAGAAAAATCGGCGGCAGCCGGTAGCCGATGGCATCAGCGGCATTGGCATTGATGGTGATATAATAGCGGTCGGAAGTCACGATCGGAATTTCCTTGGGATCCTTACCCTTGGTCAGTATCTCGATGGCCGCCGGAACACAGAGTCGGCCCAGGGACTCATAATCCACCGTCACGGAAACCATGCCCACCGGGCCTCCTTCCGGCGGGTCTTCAACCCCCTCAACCGTACTGGAGACCACCGGCAATTTGGCCGGATGGGTAGCTTTGCCCACCAGGGACATGTTTTTATAAACCTGATCCTCGATCGGCACCCACAGGGCATCGACTCCCTGGGCAAGCAACTGGTTGACGGCGTTTTCGATCTGATCCGCCGAATCTATGGACACCTCCTTCAGGGTGACACCCATCCCGGTGGCACAGTCCCGGGCACATCTGGTTTCGGCAAGGGGAACGGGATTACTGGAACGGAAAATGACCCCGAGGGTTTTCAGGTGCGGGATAGCTTCTTTAAAGATCTTCAATTTATTTTTGAACTCAATCCAGTTGCTGCTGCCGGTGATATTGCGGCCCGAGGACTGCCAGCTCCTGGCTATTCCCGTGGCAACGGGATCGGTAACCGCGGAGAAGACAATGGGGATATCGGTTATCTCCTCCATGGTCCACATGGTCCCCTTGGTGCCGACGGTGAAGATCATGTCCACCTTTTCCTCCTTCCAGCGGCGGATGAACTCCCTGGTTTTGTCTTCATCACCGTAAGCCCGTTTCAGATCGAGCTTATAGGGAATCCCTGAGAGTTGGATGCCCTCAATGAACCCCTGCAGTGCCTTTTCATCATGGGGGGCCTCATGCCACATCAGGATGCCGATCGTATTGTCGCTTGCATGGGCGTTCGCAAAAGCGCATGTGGATAATATCCATAAACCCATGAAGATCGCCGCTATTCTTCTCATGTCAGCCTCCGCCTGCCTTTTCATCCGGGCAATATGCGCGCCACAAAAGCCCGAGACATTCCGGCCGGGCATCCTGCCTGGGCCGGTTCACCACGCACCATGAACTTTTCTGTGCCGAAACGAATGAGGGAGATATCTATTATTGATTAAGGGAATGTCGGCTAAGGGAACTTTCCGCTCGCCAAGATGAGATGGAAAACATTGCTGTGAACAATAAAATCCTGAAACATGCCGGCCTCAACAGAGGTTGATGACGCCCTTGAAACTTGTTGTCTGATTTACAGCGAACCGTCTGATTTTCCATAGTATCACATGCCGTTGAAAAAAATGAAGGTGAAAAAAAATGGTTTACCCGGCATGCATCCGATGTTTTTAGGACAAACCCTTCCCTTTCCCCTGATGCATGGTGCATAACGATGCATCCATCAGAAACTGGTGAGCAAAAATTTCACGGCCCCAAGCAACACCCATCATCTCTCGAAAATTAATTAACAAAACCTGACTGTTATATTTTCCCACGGCTGCGGATTCACCTTGGCGTGGTATTTGCTCGTGCAGCTCATCGTTTGCCTTGATCGGCTTTCAATTTTTTGGTGCGCGGAAGGATTCACAAATAAAGGCATAGGAAAAGGAGGCGGAACATGAAAAAAATATTGTCAAAATGTCTTGTCGCGGCGACCGTCCTTGGCTTTGTCTCTGTCCCGGCGGCAGGCGGCGCGGCGGATAACGGCATCGCCCGGGAGATGTACAGGCAGGGCGAGGTGGTTATTGCCGGCGCCGTTGCGCAGGTGCCGGCCGGTTACAGGGTGAAGAAGGTATTGCCCCACGCCGGATTGATTGTGCTGCAGGTGGCAAAGGGAAGCGAGCAGGAGCATGTGGCATCGCTTGCGGCGCTGGGAATCAGCAGCGGACTCAATCTGCACTACCAGGCCCTTTTTGTTCCGGACGACCCCCTGTATGCGGCGCAGTGGAATTTCCCCATGGTGCAGAGCGAAGCGGCCTGGGACATCACCACCGGCACCGGCGTTACCGTGGCCGTGCTCGATACCGGACTGAAAACGGCCGGCGCCGCTGACGGCATTTCCTGCGTCGAGATAGAGCCGGGCAGCGATATCGTCAATGGCGACAGCGATCCCGAAGACGGGGAAGGACACGGCACCCATGTATCCGGCACCGTGGCCCAGGCCACCGATAACGGCGCCGGCACAGCCGGCCTGGCCCACGGCGCCTGCATCATGCCGGTCAAGGTGTTAAATGACCTGGGCGCCGGGGCCTCGGCCGATATCGCCGAGGGCGTGGCCTTTGCCGTGGCCCATGGCGCCTCGGTCATCAACATGAGCATCGGCTGGAAGGCGCAGCTGCTGATCACCTCGGACCCGATCCTCGACCCGCAGCTTGCCGAAGCCCACGCGGCCGGCGTCACCATTGTCTGCGCCTCGGGCAACGACGCCTGGCGCAAACAGGTGAGCTATCCGGCCATTTCACCTTACACCATCGCGGTGGGCGCCGTTGACATGAACGGCGTGATCGCTTCCTACTCAAACGGCGGCACAGGGCTTGACCTGGTGGCGCCCGGCGGTGGGGGCACAACCCCTGGCGACGCCATCCTGCAGGAAACCTTCCACGCCGGCGGCTGGGATTATATTTCCTTCAGCGGCACCTCCATGGCCGCCCCCCATGTCAGCGCGGCAGCGGCCCTGCTCTATGCCACCAAGCCGGACATCACCCCGGAAGAGGTCCGCACCGCGCTCACCTCCTCGGCCAGGGACCTGGGCCATGAAGGTTACGACAGCGACTACGGCCACGGCCTGCTGCAGACCCATGCGGCCCTGGTCTCCTTTACCCATTGTCTTGACGAAGACGGCGACAGCTGGACCACCTGCTCAGGCGACTGCAATGACGGCAGCGCCGGTGTCAATCCCGGCGCAGCCGAAATCTGCGCAGACCTGCTCGACAACAACTGCGACGGCAGAATCGACGATGGCTGCGTTGAGTGCACCGACAACGACGGTGACGGCTGGTCCACCTGCGATGGCGACTGCGACGACGCCAATCTCCACGTCAACCCGGCACACCCCGACAGCTCGGGCCGCTGGGGCAGCGACGGCATTGACAACGACTGCGACGGGGTTGCGGACAGGTAAGAAAAAAAAGGTTTACGGTTTACAGTTTACGGTTGCCGGTTGATGGATCGCAGCAATGCGGGCTGAAACCTCCGTGACCGTAAACCGTAAACCGGCAACCGTAAACCGTCCTCTCTCCTCCTCTCTCCTGCCTGAAAACGCAACAATGTGGCATTACTTTTGCTTTGCTGAATCGGCAGTCCTCTCAAGTGTCGCGTTAGATACGACATTTTCTCAATTGAAGAACGGATGGACTCGTAACAACCGGCACCACCGGCCAGACACCCGTGCAACGGCAACAAGTTGCATAGGGTCAGCGGCGGGCGGGTGTTTTGTGCGGGACCGTCGGAAAATACAAGAGGAGGACTAAAGAGAATGAAGTGGCGTATATATAGCAGCGTTGCCTGCGCGGCATTATGGGGTTTTTTCGCCTCTGGCGGGGCTGCTGAGGCGGCTATCGTTTCGTACCAGTCACCGCAGCATACCTTTTCAAAGAACGACCTGCTGGGCCAGTTCAACGGCACAGGCTATGTCCAGGACCCGACCATCATCTGCGAGTCGGACACCTGCAACGGCGAACAACCCTTTGTTGACAAATTCACCGGCGTCACCATGCAGCCGGTGGACACCGAGTTTGCCTTCCATGTCACCGATTTCGTCGGCGCCGAGCGCAAGACCCGCGACGGCATCTACGATGACGGCTGGATCGGCGATTACATCAATGCCAATGACCGGCAGATCGGCGTCGTGGTTTCCAACCCGCAGACCCCGAACTTCAAGACCGGCGTGGTGCGGGGCAGCATCTGCGCCGGCCTGGGCGGCTCGCAGACCAAATGCTCGGCCGAGCAGTACACGGTCATGGAGCATATCCTCACCTGCACGGAAAAAATCCCCTATTTCTACACCGATCCCGCCTGGGAAGCGCTCTGCCAGCCCCTGGACGATACGCTGTACATGCCGAGCGACCCCGCCGTCCCGGTGGACCCGTACATCCTGCAGACCAATGAGTCGGACCTGGTTAATATCGCCACCGGCCATGACTTTTCCATCACCAAAAAAGACGACGGCAAGTTCCTCTTCCGCTGGGGTTCGCTGCACAAGCGGCCCAGCGAAATGCGGCTCTATGCCTCCTTTCCGGTGCCCGACGCCTGGAAGGTGCCCGGCGCCAATTACCGGGTCACCAGGGCGGAGCTGATCGTCAACCACAAGATCTCCAACAGCCCCAATGACCAGCTGCGGCCCGAGGATTTTGAGAACGAGGCCGCCACCGGGCGGCTACCCGGCTACATCAACACCCTGGGCGTGCTCACCTCGGACAAGGACTGTTTTGAGGGCGACGGCCATTTCATCCCGGCCGGCACCCTGTTCAAGGATCCGTCCCTGGCCGATCCGCCGGTGGACAGCAACGGCGACGGCGTGATTGACGGCGGCGGCTGGTCATCGGACCTGCAGACCGGCACCACCAACGCCTGTTACACCACCACCGACCGCGACCCCTTTTAACCGGATCCGGTTACCGGCCGGGGCCCCCGCTACCGGCTGAAATCGGGCAAATTCGGCCAGAACCTGCCGGCCCTGGACATCCCGACGGTGAACTGCATGGAACCGCCCATCACCTATGATTACCTGAAGTATCCGGCGGGCGAGCCGGCCACCACCAGGATCAACCTGCTGGACTGGAAGAGTACGATGATCCGGCAACGGTCGGCCAGATCGAACTGTGCGCCGACGGCCTGGACAATGACGGCGACCTGTACATCGACTGCGCCGACACCGACTGTTACGGCGCCTGGTGCCCGGAGACGTATTGCTTCGACGGCTGGGACAACGACGGCGACGGCTATACCGACTGCGAAGACCCGGACTGCGCCGACCATATCGAATGCAGCTTCCCGGACGAGAACTGCGTCAACACCATTGACGACGACCAGGACGGGCTGATCGACTGCATGGATCCGGACTGCAAGACCTTTGTCACCTGTCGGGGCGGGGAAATCTGCTCAAACGGCACTGACGACGATCTGGACGGCCTCATCGACTGCAACGATACGGACTGCGCCGACGCGCCGATCTGCGTGACGGAAAACTGCTCCGACGGCATTGACAACGACGAGGACGGCATTGTCGACTGTGATGATCCGGACTGTGTCGACGCCCAGGCCTGCAACCCGGAGCTGATCTGTGACGACCTGGTGGACAACGATGGCGATCTGATGATCGACTGCGCCGATCCGGACTGCAACAACCTGCCGCTCTGCCTGGGAACCATGGAATTCTGCGGGGATGGCCAGGACAACGACGATGACGGTCTGGTGGACTGCTCTGATCCGGACTGCGAAGCCACCTCCGCCTGCACCGGCGAGATCTGCTACGACGGCGTTGACAACGACGACAACGGCCTGGTGGACTGCGTTGATCCGGACTGCGCCACCGTTGCCTACTGCAATCCTGAGCTGAACTGCATCGACGGTCTTGACAACGACGGCGACGGCGTCATCGACTGCGCCGACAGCAACTGCTTCAGCGATATCAACTGCCAGCCGCTGCCGGAAAACTGCAGCGATCAGCTCGACAACGACCATGACGGCCTGGCGGACTGCGCCGACCCGGATTGCGTTGACGCCCCGGTCTGCTCCACGGAGATCTGCAACGACGGCATCGACAACAACGGCGACGGCGTCGTCGACTGCGCCGATCCGCTCTGCAGCGTCACCCCGGCCTGCAACCCGGAAAACTGCGCCGACGGCTATGACAACGACGGTGACGGTCTCATCGACTGCGCCGACTCCGAGTGTTACAACAGCCCGTCCTGCCTGCCCGATCCCGAGCTGTGCGGTGACGGCCTCGACAACGACGGCGACGGCCTGGTGGACTGCAATGATGCCGACTGCGCCGGCCAGCCCAGCTGTCTGGTGGAAGTGTGCAACGACGGCATCGACAACAACGCCAACAGCCTCATCGACTGCGCCGATCCGGCCTGCGCCGGCGCACCCGGCTGCGCGGCCACGGAAAAGGGCCAGTGCACCGACCAGTTCGACAACGACGGCGACGGCCTGGTGGACTGCCTTGATCCGGACTGCGCCAAGGACAAGGCCTGCAAGGTGATAACCAGACGATAGCAGTTTCTTCGCGCCAAGCAGGAGCGCAAAGGGGGAAGCCGCCCGCCCCGGATGCGGCAAATTGTCGCACTGTATTTTGCCCGGCGTGCAGACATCCCTGAAACGGAAAACGAAAAATAAACCATGGCCGTTGTGCCGGGCAATTGCCATGAGCCCCGAAGCCGGGATGGTTCCTTTTTTCGGCACCCCCGCCTTGGAGAATGTTCCGATCCGGGTCATACCGCGGCATGCTCCTTGCCATTGCGCTAAACATCTAACGCGCATGAGAGGACGTGGTGTTTCGCTTGAAAGTTCGGCGTCATTTTTCCCCGGAGTGGCCGAGAACGTTTCCCCGGGGGAGTGGCACAAGGATTTTTTCGAGTAAAAATGAAAAAGTAAGGAGGAGAAAATAGAATGAAGTGGCATATAAAAAGCAGCATTGCCTGCGCGGGACTCCTGGGTCTGGTCGCCTCTGCTGATACGGCTTCCGCTGCTGTTGTCAAGCATGAATCGGCAAAACACGTCTTCTCTATGCATGATACGATCGGAACCTTTACCGGCACCACCTACGCCCAAGACAATTCCATTATCTGCACGGCCTTGCCCTGCACCGGCAATGAGCCGTATGTGGATATTTTCACCGGCATGACCGTCTGGCCGATTGATTCGGATTTCGCCTTCACCGTCACCGACTTTGTCGGCGCGGAACGAAAATCCCGGGACGGCGTGCACCAGGAAGGCTGGATCGGCAACTACGTCGATCTGCAGGGAAATCAGCTCGGCGTTGTCGTCTCCAGTGTCGACACCCCCTATTACCTGACCGGCGGCCGCAAGGGCAGCGTCTGCGCCGGCATGAACGGCGACACGGTCAAATGCGCCGCCGAGCAGTATGTGGTCATGGAGCATATCCTCTCCTGCTCCGAGAAAATTCCCTATTTTTACACGGATCCGATGTGGGACACGACCCAATGACTCCGATCTGATCAATATTGCCATCGGCAAGGATTTCGCCGTGACCAAGAAAGACGACGGCAAGCTCCTGTTCCGCTGGGGAACCAGGCACAAGCGGCCGGGCGAAGTGCGCCTGCTGGCCAGACTCGATGTGCCGGACGCCTGGAAGGTGCCGGGCGCCAATTACCGGGTCACCAAGGCCTGGCTGACGGTCAACCACAAGATATCCAACAGCCCCAACGACCAGATCCGGCCGGAAGACCTGGAAAACGAAGGAGCAACGGGCCGCCTGCCCGGCTATATCAACACCCTGGGCGTGCTGACCTCGGACCGTGACTGTTTTGAGGGCGACGGCGATTTCATCCCGGCCGGCACCCTGTTCAAGGACCCGGGCCTGGCCGACCCGCCGGTTGATGTGGACGGCGACGGCGACTATGACCAGGGCGGCTGGTCCTCCGACCTGCAGACCGGCACCTCCAATGCCTGGTACACCACCATGGACCGCGACCCCTACGAAACCGATCCGGTTACCGGCAAGGGCCCCCGCTACCGGCTGAAATCCTCCAAGTTCGGCCAGAACATCCCGTCGCTTGAGATCCCCACCGAGGACTGCATGGAGCTACCCTTTGAAGCGGACTACATCAAGTATCCGGTGGGCACCGATACCACCACCACCGTCAACCTGCTGGACTGGAAGGACGGCCCCTCCCCCCTGCTGTGGAGCGCCAACTGGAACGCCATGCTCGATCTCAACCCGGATGACCCGGCCGATACGGTGCCGGACGGCATCTCCTGGGTGGAAGGCATGCCGCTGACCCAGGACCTTGACCTGGCCCTGTTTGTCAAGGGCGAGTACCGGCCCACGGTGGTCTACAACACCATCCTGCATATCGAGTACGAGGACCCGGGGGTCAGCGCCCAGACCGAGCTGTGCGGCGACACCATTGACAATGACGGCGACGGCCTCATTGACTGTGCCGATATCGCCGACTGCAGCGGCAGCTGGTGCCCGGAGAAGGTCTGCGGCGATGAGCTCGACAACGATGACGACGGCTATATCGACTGCAGCGACCCGGACTGCCTGGGTGAAGGAGGATGCGAGACAGGCGCGGAGATCTGCACCGACGGCATTGACAACGACGGCGACTACCTGATCGACTGCAATGACCAGAACTGTCTGGAGGCGTCGAACTGTACCGGCG
The DNA here is from genome assembly GCA_016208225.1 of Deltaproteobacteria bacterium. Classification (GTDB taxonomy): domain Bacteria; phylum Desulfobacterota; class Desulfobulbia; order Desulfobulbales; family SURF-16; genus SURF-16. The sequence continues at coordinate 12,686 of JACQYM010000215.1, forward strand.
TATACGTCGAGATCTGCGGCGACACCATTGACAACGACATGGACAATCTGATCGACTGCGCCGATCCTGATTGCGCCGGGGCCCTTAACTGCCTGAGCGATGAGGTGTGCAACGATCTGCGCGACAACGACGGCGACGGTCTCATCGACTGTGCCGATCCGAACTGCGCCAAGAACAGGGCGTGCCGCTGAGCGCATGCCTGGCTTGTCCAGGGGAAGGCCGGCCGCCTTCCCCTGGTTTTACCGGGTGGAGCTGACTGCCGTCTCCGCAAACCGGAACAACGAACAATGAAAGTCTCGTCTCGTAGGAGCGGGCCTTGCCCGCGATTGAGATATCCGGTATGCCTGAGGTCGCGGAGCCCGCTCCTACGTCCCGGCCGGCACAACAAGGTTCAATTGTTGATTGAAAGCTTTCAACTGGATGAGGAAATGCTGCATGAAAAGAAAACGGATGAAGAAAACGGATTTTGTTTGGCATGTCCTGACAGTCATCCTCGGCTGTCTGGTTTTGTTCCCCCTTGTGGCACCGGGGGCCGAGCAGGAACAGGAGATTCTGCAGGCGGTGCGGCAGGGTGACGCCCCCGCCGTCAATCGCATGCTTGCCCGGGGGGTGGACGTCAATACCAGGGACGACAAGGACATGACCCTGCTCATGGCGGCCGCTGCCGCGGGCCATGATGCCGTGCTGGCCCTGCTGCTGGAAAAAGGCGCCGACGTCAATGGCGTCATTACCAAGGGTCCCATGCAGGGGACCACGGCCCTGATGCTGGCGGCAGCAGACAATCACGCCGGAGCCGTGGCCGAGCTTTTGCGGCACAAGGCGGAGGTCAACCGCCGGGACGCCAGGGGCCATACCGCCCTGCGCATGGCCGCGGCCGGCGGCAGTCTGCCAATCATGGAGGCGCTGATTGCAGCGGGCAGTGATCTCAATATCCGCTATCTCGACGATATGACCATTCTGCTGGAAGCGGTGCGCAGCGGCCGGCAGGATGTGGTCCGGCTGCTGCTGGAGCGTGGGGCGAGTCCCCATGTCCAGGACCGGGAAGGCATCAGCGCCCTGATGTGGGCGGTGAAAACCGGCAACGCCGAGAGCGTGGAAATGCTGCTCAAAAAAGGCGTCGATGCCCGGGCCAGGGCGCAGAGCGGCGCCACGGCGCTGATGTTTGTCAACGACAAGGGAAACAGCCGGATTGTGGAGCTGCTGATCGCGGCCGGGGCCGACATCCACGGCGCCGACCAGGACGGCAACACCGTGCTGATGTTCATGGCCAAATATGGTCTGACCGACGCGGTGAAAATCCTGCTCAAGCACAAGGTGCAGGTGAACGTCAAAAACAGGGACGGCCTGACCCCGCTGGTCTGCGCCGTGCTGGGCATGCATGGCGAGACCGTGGAGCTGCTGCTGGAAAACGGCGCCGACCCCGAGGCGAAATTTGTCGGCGACATGACGCCGCTGCTGAGCGCGGCAAAACGGGGCTACGTCACATCCGTTGCCGCCCTTCTCAACCACGGTGCCCGGATCAATGCGGTCAACAGCGGCATGGTTTCGCCGCTGATGAGCGCCGCGGGCGAAGGACACACGGCGGTGGTGAAAATACTGCTGGCCCGGCAGGCGGATGTCAACCTGTGCAATAAACCGCACCGGACGGCGCTGATGTATGCCGCCAGCCACGGCCATGTGGAAACGGTCAGGGAATTGCTGGCGGCCGAAGCCGAGGTGAACGCCGCCGACAGCCGCGGCGCGACCGCCCTCGCCCTTGCCGCCAGTTCCGGACTTACCGAAACCGTGCGATTGCTGCTGGACGCCGGGGCAGACATCAATTGCAAGGACAAACGCGGCACCACCTCCCTGATGTGCGCCTCCTGGGCAGGGCATGAAGAAACGGTCCGCCTGCTGGTTGACCGCGGGGCCAGTGTCACCGAGACGGACAACGGCGGCAAGACCGCGGAAAAATGGGCCGCCGAGCAGGGATATGACAAAATCGTCCGCATTCTGCAGAGTACCGGATCAAGCGCCGGGGCGGGAGAGGATAACAAACCGGGGATGACCGGAAAAAATGGCTGATTTATGATGCAAAATCGACGGGCAACTGTTGTTTTTCTTGCACTGGTGGTTTGTTCGGCGCTTGTTTTCCCGTGCTTCATACACAGCCCGGCCTGGGGCGGCAGCGGTGAAGGCGAAAACGACCTGCTCCGCGCCGCCAGATTCGGCCATGAGGAGATGGTGGCGGAACTGCTGCAAAAGGGTGCGGATGTCAATACCGCTGCCGCGGACGGCACAACCGCCCTGCTGCTGGCCGCCCGGGCCGGCAGAGAGCAGCTTGCCTCCATACTGGTCGCCGCCGGAGCGGATGTCAATGCCGGGGATGCGGCAGGCCATACCCCGCTGATGATGGCGGCCCGCACCGGCAAGGATGAAGCAGTGCGCCTGCTGATCAGCAGGGGCGCGGACGTCAATGCCGGCAACCGGGACAACCTCACCCCCCTGCTCTTTGCCGTGGGAGCGGGACACAGCGGCACCGTGGAACTGCTGCTGGCCGCAGGCGCCAACCCCGAGGCGGCCTTTCTCGGCGGCATTTCCGCCCTGCAGGCGGCGGCGGAACGGGGTGACAGCCGTGCCGTGCAGGCCCTGCTGCACTATGGCGCGGCAGTGGACCAACAGAACGAAAAGAGCATCACCCCCCTGATGAGTGCCGCGGCCGAAGGATTTGCCGATGTTGTCGAACTGCTGCTGCAAAAGGGCGCGCAGGTGAACAAAAAAACCAGGTCGGACCGCACGGCCCTGATGTTCGCCGTGGGCCGCAATCAGTCCGCCGCCGGCAAGGTTCTCCTGGATCACGGCGCGGACGTCAATGCCCGGGACGGACGGGGCACGACCTCACTCATGCTCGCGGCCGGCAGCGGGTTGGTGGAACAGGTCCAACTTCTTCTGGCGGCCGGCGCGGATGTCAACGCCGCAAGCAGGGGCGGATTTACCGCGCTGATGGCCGCCGCCTACAGCGACAGGCCGGAGGTGATTGAAACCCTTCTGCGCCATGGCGCCGCGGCCGAGCTGCCGGACGAGTCCGGGAAAACGGCCCTGGCCTGGGCCCGGGAAAAGGAATGCAGTACACGCACGCTGAGCCTGCTTGATGCAGCCGGTACCGGGAGATAGGCGGCTGGATTTTCAGGAATTGAAGGCATCCTGGCCGGGAAGCCGCCGCACCTGCTTGTCGGCTTCGCCGGCAAAGAGGCAGAAACCGTTGCCGCCGCCCTGCTTGGCCTGGTACATGGCAATGTCGGCATTCTTGAGCAGGTCTTCGGTATTGCCGGCGTCCAGCGGGTAGATGGCGATGCCGATGCTGGGTGAGGAGAAAATTTCCCGGCCCTCATGCAGCACCGGCGCGGCAAAGGCGGCCAGGATGCGCCTGGCGGTATTGACCGCATCCTGCGCATGGCTGATGTTGTCGAGAATAACGGCGAATTCGTCCCCGCCGAGACGGGCCACGGTGTCGCACTCCCGCACGCAACTCCTGAGCCAGCCGGACACGGTTTTGAGCAATGCGTCGCCCGAGGCGTGGCCGAGGGTATCGTTGACCACCTTGAAGCGGTCCAGGTCAACAAACATCAGTCCCGCCTGGTGGTTTTCCCGATGCGCCTGTTTCAGGGTCTGCTGCAGCCGGTCATGGAAGGTCAGGCGGTTGGGCAGGCCGGTCAGGAAATCATAGAGGGCCATCTGTTCGAGCTTCTGTTCGGCAATCTTCCGTTCGGTGATATCCTTGGCCACATAGACCAGGCCCTGGGCCGCGCTGTCTCCCTCCTTCAGCAGCGAGGTGGAAAGCAGCACCGGGATTTCCCGGCCGTCCCGGGTGCGGAAGATTTTTTCCGCATTGCGGCACAGATGCGCAGCGAAACTGCCGTCGCCGGCCGAGTCGGGAACTGACCCGGCCACGGGAAACTCCATCAGAATCCTGCTGACAGGCTGCCCGGCCAATTCATCCTCCTGATAACCGAGCAGATCGAGGGTGGCCCGGTTGACACTGCGGACGAGAAAGTCGGCCGAAGTCACGACGAGGCTGTCGTTCATGTTGTGCAGGATGCTTTCCACATAGGCTTTCGAAACCGTGGTGTTTACCAGGTCTTTGGTCATTTTGATGATCGCCACTCCCAGTTCGCCGATATCATCGCCGCCATCCATCTTCTCCAGGGCCGGAAAGCGGCGCTGCCCCCGGCCGAAAGCCCGCACCGCCTCCTTGATATGGGCCAGGGGAACGATCAGGGTTCGTTTGGCGGCCCAGTTCACCACCAGTGACATGAATATCAGCAGGGCGATGAAAAAACCGGAAAGCAGGAGGTTGTTGCGGCTGGTCATGTCCATCAGGTCGGTGACATTGTTCCGGAACGATTCGCGGTAGAAATCGGCAAAATATTCGAGATTGTTCTGGAGCGTGTTCTGGGTCGCGGCCAGCTGCTGCAGGGTTGCGACATGCTGGTCGGGG
>JACQYM010000216.1 GCA_016208225.1 Deltaproteobacteria bacterium
ATGGGGCCGAGCGGCTCCGGCAAATCCACCTGCATGAATATTCTCGGCTGCCTGGATACGCCCACCGAGGGCAGATACCTTTTCCGCGATGTCGCGGTGGGTTCACTCTCCAGAGACGAACGCGCCCTGCTGCGCCGGCATAATCTCGGCTTTGTCTTTCAGGGCTTCAACATGCTGAACCGCACCTCGGCCCTGGAAAACGTCGAACTGCCGCTCATCTACCGGGGCATCAAGGCTGCGGAACGCCACAGCCGGGCCAGCCGGGCGCTTGCCGCCGTGGGGCTGGCCGGCTGGGAGCATCACACGCCGGGCGAGCTGTCCGGCGGCCAGCAGCAGCGGGTCGCCATTGCCCGGGCCATTGTCACCGAACCGGCCGTGCTGCTGGCCGATGAGCCGACGGGCAACCTGGACACGGCCCGCAGCCTGGAGATCATGGAGCTGCTGACCGACTTCAACCGCAACCAGGGCATCACCATCATCATGGTCACCCATGAACAGGACATGGCCCGTTTCGCCAGGCGCGTGGTGCAGTTCCGGGACGGCCTGGTCGCCGCGGACCAGAACAACGGGGAGGCGCGCTGATGCTGGCCAATTCCCTGCTTCTCGCCCTGCGCGAAATCCGGCGCAACGTCATGCGCTCCTTTCTCACCATCCTGGGCATTGTCATCGGCGTGGCCGCGGTCATCATCATGGTCACCATCGGCAGCGGCGCCACGGCCCAGGTCACCGAGCAGATCGCCAGCCTGGGCAGCAACCTGCTCATGGTGCGGGTCGGCCAGCACATGGGGCCGGGCCAGGCCACTGCCGCGCCGCCCTTTGACCTGGACGACAGCCAGGCCATCCTGCGGGAGATCCCGGCCGTGGCCGATGTGGCCCCCTCCGCCTCCCAGCGGCTCACCGCCGTGTACGGCAATGAAAACTGGACCACCACGGCCACCGGCGTGGACAACAAGTTCTTTACGGTGCGCAACTGGGCTGTCCACTCCGGCCGCCAGTTTCTGGAAACCGAGCTGCGGGCCGGCAAGGCGGTCTGCATCATCGGCGCCACCATCGGCAAGGAGCTGTTCGGCGAACTGGACCCCATTGACGCAAGCATCAGGCTGGGCAACTTCTCCTGCCAGGTGATCGGCGTGCTGGAGGCCAAGGGCCAGTCCACCTTCGGCTCCGACCAGGATGATCTGATCCTGGTGCCGCTGCGCACCTTCCAGCGCCGCATCGCCGGCAATCAGGACATCAGCCTGATCCAGGTGTCGGTGGCCGAGGGCAGATCAACGGACAAGGCCAAGAGCGATATCGAGGAGCTGCTGCGCGCCCGGCGGCACATCATCGGCTCGGAAAACGATAATTTCCAGGTGCGGGACATGAAGGAAATCACCAGGATGCTCACCGGCACCACCCAGATTCTCACCACCCTGCTGGGGGCGGTGGCGGCGGTCAGCCTGCTGGTGGGCGGCATCGGCATCATGAACATCATGCTGGTATCGGTGACGGAACGGACCAGGGAGATCGGCATCCGCCTGGCCATAGGCGCCCTGGAGCGCGAGGTGCTGCTGCAGTTCCTGGTGGAGGCGGTGGTGCTTTCCTCCTTCGGCGGCGTGATCGGCATCCTGCTTGCCGTTTCCGGTTCCATCGGCCTGGCCCGGCTGTTGAAGATTCCCTTTATCTTCAACCCCGGCATCATGGTCATCGCCTTTCTCTTTTCCGCCGCCGTGGGCATCATCTTCGGATTCTTCCCGGCCAAAAAGGCGGCCCGGCTCGACCCGATCGATGCCTTGCGCCATGAATAGGATCTGATTTCATCAGCATCCTTCATGCGCGCAGTCCGTTTGAGCATCAGTTTCTCGGTTCGCCGCGCGTTGACCTGCTCGCCCTTGTGAGCCGACAGCCGAGTTTTATACGCAAATATTTTACGAACTGCGAAAACAGGGACGGCCAATCCCGACCAACGACTTGTGGCTGGCGGCTTCCATTTCCGCCCTCCCCTATTAACGTCTTGCAAGATCGCCCAATAATATATACTCTAAATATACACATAGCCTTTGGAGGAATTATTATGCAAACTGCAAAAATATTCAAAAACGGCAACTCGCAGGCGGTACGTCTCCCCAAGGAATTTCAGTTCGACGACAAGGAGGTTGAAATACTAAAAAGGGGTGACGAGGTCATTCTCAGGAAGAAAAGGGAATCGTTGGCCGAAGCATTTGCTCTGCTGACCGGAATGCCGGATGATTTCTACAACGAAAAACGCCAGGACCCCTCGCCCGAGGAAAGGGAGGAGTTCTGATGGCGACCCGCTTTCTGCTCGACACCAATATCTGCATATATATCGCCAAACGCCGGCCTCCCGAGGTGCTTCGCCATTTTGAACAGCTTGAAGTCGGCGATGTCGCGATGTCGATCATCACCTACGGCGAATTGCAGTTCGGTGCCGAAAAAAGCCGCCATGCCGACCTTGCCCATGAAAAATTGGCAAGGTTAGCCGAAATCGTTCCGGTCCTCTCCTTGCCTGATAAAACGGCGATTCATTATGGGCAGATTCGAGCCGCACTGGAACGGGCCGGAACACCGATCGGCGCCAATGACCTGTGGATTGCCGCCCATAGCCTTGCCGAGGGACTCATTCTTGTGAGCAACAACACGAGCGAATTCTCACGCATTCCGGAATTGCGCCTGGAAAACTGGGTTTCGGGATGAACGAAGAGCAACGTGCGTTTTTGTGGCTGGCGGCTTCCGCCCTGCGCCAGTTTAGCACTGGCCACCTTTGACGCTCACTTCCAATCCGTAAGCGGCCTGCTGCTGGCTATCAAGTTATAAACCGGAGGAATCCCGATATGGCAACCATGACATTACGCGGCATCGACGACCGGATCGCTAATGCCCTGAAAGAACAGGAAAAAAAAGAAGGGATTAGTGTCAATTCCCTGACCCTTAAACTTCTGAAAGAAAAACTTGGCATTGAAAAACAGAATCGAAACCTGCTCTACGATGACCTTAATCATCTGGCCGGAACCTGGAGCGAGGAGCAAGCCACTGCCTTCGAAGAGGTTGTTGCCGGGTTTGAAAAGGTTGACGAGAAGATGTGGGGCTGAAATTGGCCAGGGGCAACAGGGCACCCACAAGGGGTGCCCCTACACACCACCGGCATGCAATCCACCTCCTGTTTCTACAAATTCCATGATGCGGATTATCCCGAAGAGCGCCCTTGGAGTGGTCAATGATTTTTACGCCAGCCAACATCATTCTTTTAATTACTACCGCAACATCCCCGGCCGTAGGGGCAATCCCTTGTGGTTGCCCCGTCCGGTTTGCCCGGTATTCGCCACTGCCCGGCATGGGGGGCCACTCGCGGGATACACCGGGCTGAAATTGGCCAGGGGCACCAGGGCACCCACAAGGGGTGCCCCTACACACCGCCCCGCCTTTTGCCTCTTGCCTCTTGCCTCTTGCCCGCCTTTCAACCAAACTTTACAATTCTTAACAGCAAATCCGGCCATGTCTCATTACAATGAAACCTCACTGACTGATGAGGGAGGGTAAGGTGCGATGATGCCGACAATGATGAACCGCATACTGGTAATTGATGATGACACGGAGCTGTGCGAACTGCTCACCGACTATCTGCAGGCCGAGGGCTTTACCGTGTCGGCCGCCCATGAGGCCGGGGAGGGACTTGCCGCGGCCCTGGACGGCGGCCATGATCTGGTGGTGCTTGATGTGATGCTGCCCGGCATGAACGGCTTTGACGTCCTGCGCCATATCCGCGCCTCCTCAACCTTGCCGGTGCTCATGCTCACGGCCAGGGGCGAAGAGATTGACCGCATCATCGGCCTGGAAATCGGGGCCGACGACTATCTGCCCAAACCCTTCAACCCGCGCGAACTGCTGGCCAGGATCCGCGCCATCCAGCGCCGCAGCGAAACACGCGGCGGGGGCATCAGCCTGCGGATGCGGCTGGAGAAGCTGACCATCGGCGATATCTGCCTTGACCCGGCCACGCGGACCGTTGTGCAGCACGGCAGCAATGTCGAACTGACCACGGTTGAATTCTCCCTGCTCCATGAACTGCTGAAGATGGCCGGACGGGTGGCAAGCCGCGAGGAGCTCACCGAAAGGGTGCTGGACAGAAAACTCTCCACCTTTGACCGCAGCATTGACGTGCACGTCAGCAGTCTGCGCAAAAAACTGGGCCATGAGGTAAGCGGCATGGAAAGAATCAGAACCGTACGCGGCGTGGGTTACCTGTATGCGCAGCCTGTTTCTTAAGATATTTTTCAGTTTCTGGCTTACCGTCGTGCTGATGGGCGTGCCGTTTTATTTTATGGGCATGAAACACAGGCCTGACGATCCCCTGCCGGGCATGCGCCATTTCGGCATGCAGGCCTTGGCCAGGTACGGCGAGGAGGCCCTGGCCGCCTGGCGCACCGGCGGCGGGGACGCCCTGCTCGCCCATGTCGAAAAGCTGAAACAGCAGACCGGCATCAAACTCTGGCTCTTTGCCGGCCGGCATGGCACCCTCTCCGGCCTCACGCCGCCGGCCGAGGCCATGGAGGCGGCCGAGAGGATCATGGCGGGCGAGGAGGAAAGCCCCGACCGGTACAAACATGGCTGGTTCGGTCGCCGTCTTGATCAGCAGGCGGACCCGTCCGGCGAAGCTTATATCGTTGTGCTGAAGCTGCCGGAACCGCCCCGCCCGCCGCTGCCCCCCATGCGGCACGGGCCGCTGGACAACATCCTGCTCTACTCCGTGGTCGGCGGCCTGGTCTGCTATTTTCTGGCCCGCTCGCTCACCGCCCCCATCCGCAAGCTGCGGGAGGCGACCAACCGCATTGCCGGCGGCGATTTTTCGGTGCGGGTCGGCCGGGAACTGGGCCCCCAGGGCAGCGAGGTGGCGGACCTGGGCCGGGATTTCGACACCATGGCGGAACGGATCGAAGGGCTGCTGCTGGGGCAGAAACTGCTGCTGCGCGACATCTCCCACGAGCTGCGCTCGCCCCTGGCCCGGCTCAACGTGGCCCTGGAACTGGCCCGGCAGCGGGCCGGGGCAGAGGCCGGCCAGCCCCTGGACCGCATCGGCCGGGAGTCGGAGCGCCTCAATGAACTGATCGGCGAACTCATGACCCTGACCCTGCTGGAAAGCGGCGCCAGGGAGCTGCACAGGGAGAATTTCGAGCTGAACGGCCTGATCGGCCTGGTGGCCGAGGATGCCCTTTACGAGGCGCGCAGCCGCAACCGCGGCGTCACCTTTGCCGCTGATGCCAAGGCCTTTGTGCACGGCTCCTGGGAACTGATGCGGCGCGCCCTGGAAAACGTGGTGCGCAATGCGGCGCACTATACCGCGGAAAACAGCGAGGTGGAAATCCGGCTAACCTGTGAAAACAACGGGGAGGGAAGAATGGCGGTGATCACCATCCGGGACCACGGTCCCGGCGTGCCGGAAGAGACTCTCAGCCATCTTTTCACACCCTTTTACCGGGTGGCCGAGGCCCGGGACCGGCAGAGCGGCGGCACCGGCATCGGTCTGGCCATTGCCGAACGGGCCGTCCGTCTCCATGGCGGCAGCATGACCGCCGCCAACGCGCCGGGCGGCGGATTGATCGTGACAATCACCCTGCCGCTTGCCGCTTAAGAACCGGCTCCCCCTCAAAAGGGGGTTGGGATCAGCCTGCTCCTGCCTCAAGTAGGGGTTTGGAACAGCCTCTGCTCCTCCCCTTTCAAGGGGGAGGCCGGGTGGGGGATGGGGTTTCACAATCCCTGAACGACCCCATCCCCACCCCTGCCCTCCCCTTGAAGGGGAGGGGGTTACCCAGGACACGCCTTGTGCCATAGATGCCGCACCTTGCGCGCCATAGCAAACATGTATAACGATCTTTGCAGCCCCCTTCAAACCCTACGCCTCCACATCCAGCGGCATATAGGACGATGCCTGTTCCTCGTCGCCGTTATTGCCCAGCATGGCGAGCAGCGTCGCCATCATGTCGTTGTCGCTGTTCCCGCTGTTTTTGGTATAGGCGGCAATGGCCTGCGCCGGCATGGGCGGCGGTTTCGGCATATTCTCGGCCATCATGGTGTCCATTTCCTCCTGGGACAGCGCGCCGTCGCCGTCCGCATCGTAGGTGGCCAATGCATCTTCCGCGTTAAGCTCAATGCCGGTGTCAGCGGCAAGCTGTTCGACAAAAGAAGCCAGCTCCGTTTCATCCACCGTGCCGCTGCCGTCCGTATCCACCTTGCCGAACATCTCCTCTTTGTCCGGCGGCTGCATGGCCGCGAAATTCATGCCGGTCTCATCCGATTCCTGGCCGGCAGGGGGCATGATCGGCGGGGCGGGCATATAGGCGCTCATCATCGCCTCCATTTCCTCCTGGGACAAGCCCCCGTCGCCATCCGCGTCATACGTGGATAACGCCTCTTCGGCGTTGATCTCCATGCCGGTTTTCTGACTCAATCCCTCGACAAAGGATGTCAGCTCGCTCTGATCAACCGTGCCGCCGCCATCCGTGTCAATCTTGCCGAACATCTGCTGTTTGTCGGGCCGCTGCATGGCCCCCGCATTCATCATCATACTCATGGAACTCCCCAGACCGCTGATTGTACTCATGTCCTGCCTCCTTGTCGTGTTTACCTGTGATCGTCTCCCAGGGTGAAAGAAACAAACCGCCGACCCGTCCCTGCCGCTTCCGGACCTGTGGTGACGGTTTTCCTTCATCATCGGCCAGCGGCCGGAAAAACTCATGTTAAGTTTTGTAAAAACAGGCATGCGCCCCTGTTTACAAAACTTTACATTTCACCGTCGCCCCGTTCCTTTCCCTGTTGTCCTTGCCATATCAAGTCGGCCCCCATTTGCCGCCGGTTACATTACTTTCCTTTTTTTGTAACCAAGTGCACCTGCCGCCTCGACTATTCCAACTATATCGAAACGGCACGGCAACCGCCGGCAACCCAGCGCAACAAATGACATAAGGAGGAAACGCAATGTCAGGGACAATCACAGCATTGGGGCTTGGCTCCGGTATTGATCTGCAGGGTACGCTTGATTCGCTACGTGAGATCGACGAGGCGGTCATTACGGAAAAGGAAACCAAGAAAAGCGAATTTGAAACCCAGCTCAATGAGTTCACCGTACTGCAGGAAAAACTGCTGGACATGAAAAGTTATGCCCTTGAGCTGTCCCTGCAAAGCACCTTTATTGCCCGTAACGCCACGGTTTCCGATGAAAGCGTGCTGGCTCTGAGTGCGACAGAGGGGGCCACGGTGCAGAGTACCGCAATAACCGTCGAGGCCTTGGCCGACAAGAGTTCATGGATCTCTGCCGGCGCGGCCGACAAGGAGACCGTGGTTTTCGAGGCTGGAAATGAGGAGACCACGACATTCTCTTATCAGGTGGGCGACATCATGGTAAACCTCGATGTCGCCGGCGGCACAACCCTGACGGAGTTGGCGGACCTGATCAACAACAGCACGGATAACCCCGGCGTCACCGCCAGCCTTGTCGATAACGGCGATAGCAACAATCCCTATCAGCTCGTCCTGCAGGCCGATGAAACCGGCGAAAAAAACAGGATTACCATCCTCACCCAGCTTGCCGGCCTGAATCTGACGGAAAAGGGAGGGGCGGACGGCGCCAGTCTCAATGCGCAATTTTCCGTTGGCGGCATCGACTACCAGCGGCAGAGCAACACCATCACGGATGTTATTGCTTCCGTGCAGTTCACCCTGCAGGGAACCGGCAGCAGCACGATCTCCGTCAGCAATGACGAGGAGAAGATCAAGGAATTGATCACCAATCTCGTCTCCGCCTACAACGAGATCATCACGGAAATCACGGCAAACACCGACTATGACACGGATACCGAGGAGCTGGGCATTCTCGCGTCCACCGGGTTTGCCGATCTGCCATACAGCATGCAGACCCTGATGAACACATTTGCCAATACCGGCACGGACAGCCCCGTGACCTCCATTTTCGACCTCGGACTCTCCTATGAATCGGATGGGACCATCACCATTGATGAAGAGGTTCTGGCCGAAATGACAGCGGACCATTTTGATGACGTGGCCCTCTTTTTCAACGGTGACGAGGACAATGACATCGAGGGCCTGGCCGAAAAAATGAGCGATTTTCTGCGCAATGCCGCCACCGAGGATGAGGGCATCTGCGCCTCGGAAACCTCGCTGGCGGAGCAGCGCATCGACAGCCTGGAAGAGCAGATAGAGCGGGATACGGAACGGCTGGACAAAAAATATGAAATTTTAGCCAAACAGTATGCTGCCCTTGATACGTATCTGAACGAGATGGAAAACATGTCCGACTATCTAACCCAAACCTTCGCCTCGATAAGCGGATCCTCGGACTGAAACGGGGAGGAGGAAAATGGGTCCCCCACGAACATCCCCCGCCATATTTCATTAATGCCGGGGGATGTTCTTTATCTTTTGATATTGATCAGATCCTGCAGCATCTCATCCACGGTGGTGATGATCTTCGAGTTGGCCTGAAAGCCGCGCTGGGTGGTAATCAGCTTGACAAACTCATTGCTGAGATCCACATTGGACTGCTCCAGTGAATTGGAGGAGATGGAGCCCAGGCCGTTGCTGCCCGGCGCCCCGGTAATCTGCGCGCCGGAATCCGTGGTTTCCTTGAAGATATTGCCCCCCTCCTTATAGAGCCCATTCAGATTATTGAAATTGGCCAGGGCCACCTGGGCCTTGGCCAGCACCTGGCCGTTGGAATACTGGCCGGTTATCACCCCGCTGGTATCCACGGCGACGGACTGCAGGAAACCCGAGGCAAAACCGTCCTGGTCCTGAAAGACCGTGGTGGAACTGTTGGCATACTGGGTGGAAGCCAAAGCTTCCGACTCGAAAAGGGAGCTGACCTGATCCCCCTCCCGGCTGCCGTCGGCCAGCAGATCGCCGCTCACTGTTTCAAAAGCCGCGCCGGCCGGCCCGAAAATTTCCGGCCCGGTACCGTAGCCGGTGATGGTCATGCTCAGCGAACTGGTTTCCGCGGCCGTGTCCGCGGTCCGGTCCCGCAACACCAGGCGGCCTGTTGCGTCGATGGCCGCATCGGCATCAAACTCCTCTTCCAGCTGATCAAGCAGATCCTGCACCGTCTCCCCCGCCGCTTGGGCCGTATCCACATTATAGGCAAAGGAAACAGCCGTGCCGTCACCCCTGGTCCCGGAAAAACTGATGATGCCGCCGGCCACCGTACCGGGCGTTTCATCGCTGTAAACACTGCTCCAGGCAGTCGCGGCGCTGATCGCCGGCGGCGTGCCGCTTGCCGTCATCAGGGCCCGGCCCGGAGAAAGCGCCTCTGTCTTGGAGGTGGTGATATTGATCTGGCCGGATATGGCATCCTGCATGGCAAAAGAACCGCCAAAGGGATCAGCAAAGCCGCTGTTGTCCGCATCGGTGAAACCAATGGCCACATCCAGATTGCCGGAAGCGCTGTTGTCAATCAGCCGCAGGAAGCCGCCGTCATCCAGCTCTGTCGTGAGCAGCCCGGTGCCGGCGCTGGCCGAATCCCCATCCTCATAGAGAGCGGACATGAAATCGAGCAGTTCCTGGATGGTGCTGGTTGCCCCCACGGTGAAGATGTTGTTGCCGGCAAGAGTCACATCGTTGCCGTCAACGGCAGTGCCGGTAAAGGTGAAGGCGTCGCCCGCCGTGACCGTGTCGGTGCCGTCGCCGATAACCGCAAGCAGGGTGGACGGGTCGCTGATTACGGTGGTGCCGCCGTCGCTGCTTGCGCTGCCGGACGACACCGCCCATTGATTGTCCAGCACGCTGCCGCCGCCGAAAGGATCGGCGCCGGTAAGCGACGAGGTGACAAAACCGCTGATTGCCAGGGCGCTGTCACCGCCTGTGTTGTCCGTGAGCTTCAGCCGTCCTTCCCCATCAATGGCGGCCGTGGCGCCAAAGGCGGCACCAAGTGCGTCCAGCAGATCCTGCACCTTGTCCGTGGCGTTGACCACATACTGGCCGGCAACAGCGCTGCCGTCATTGGCATAGCCGCTGAAGGTGAAGACATCACCATCACTCATGACATTGCCGACCCCGTCATAGACACCGCCCCAGACAGTCTCGCTGGTAACGATATCGGTCAGGTCCGGATTGCTGTATGCCCCGCTGTTGCTGACCAGGACCTGGGTCTGACTGGACACCAGACCGCTGAAGGCGGCGCCGAAATTCAGCTCCACGGTCTGGTTGGCTGCAGCGCCGGTGAAGTTGGCCTCAAAAGCGTAGTAACTGTCGCCGGGTTCGAGATTGAGGCGGTTTTCACTCAAGGCCGGATCAACCTTGCCGTCCGGCGGCACATCCCAGGCGGCAATGTTGGTGATGTCCCCCGAGGTGTTGAAGTTGATGATGCCATACAGCAAAGCCCCGGCGCCGGCATTTTCCTCATAATTGTAGGTTGTGTTCGGGGCATAGACCGTCAGCTCGTCGCCCTCCAGAACGCGGAGATCTTCGGTCGGATCGCAGGTCACCAGAAATTCCCACTCATTATTGTTGGCAGTCCGGTCAAAATAGATGGTGATATCGTGGCTGGCCCCCTTGGAATCATAGGTTTTTATGGAAGTCGTATACTCATAGTTATTGGCGTCGATGGGATCAGTCGTGCTGACCGACGCGGCATTGGTGCCGTTCCAGGCCTCATAGAGGGGCACGCTGACTGTTTCGTTATCCACCGTGGAATCAAGGTTGACGATAGCGTTCACCGTGTTCGTTTCCACCGGCGGGGTCGAGGTGCCGATGGTGATGTCGCCGATGGTACCCTGCACCTCGCCGCTGGTTGAATCAATGGACCAGCCCTGCACATAGTAGCCGGCCGGACTGACCAGATTGCCCTCCTCGTCAAAACGGAATTCGCCGGCCCGCGTATACATGTCCGCCTGGGAGCTGTATTCGGCCCGCAGCATGAAAAATCCCTGACCGCCGATGGCGAGATCGGTGGCCGTTGAAGTGGACTCAAACGCACCCTGGGCGAAAAGACCGTCCACCGTGCTCAGGGTAACCCCGCGGCCCACCTGGGCGCTGCCCGCTGCCGTGGAAACGGCCTGGGACAGCACATCCTGGAAAGTGGACCTGCTCGACTTGAAGGCCACCGTGTTGACGTTTGCCACGTTGTCGCTTAGCACGCTCATGGCATTGCCCAATGTGTTCAGCCCGCTGATGCTGGAATACAACGAACTTGAAATACCCATATTTTTCTCCTCTTCCCTTCGCCCGCATCCCCACGAAAATCATCGCGGGATGCGGGCTGAACGTTTGCCCGGCGTCCATGAACAGGGTGCGGGAGAACAACGGATAACTGAATAGACGCGCCAGCCTCCCCGCCGGTTACGTTTTTTTTGCCTGCCTCAATTTTGCCAATCCCGGAAAAAGTCACATCGAAGCTGTCAGATGGCACAGGGAGCACGGAACGGCGCCGCAGGGAAGGTTCGCGCCGGGAAAGAATGAAACACGCATAAAAAATGTAACCGGCGTTTCGCATCCGGCGACTGAAGAAAACAAAGGGAGCTGACCAGGGATGGTCCAGCCTGCACTGGGAAAGGATTCGCTTTGATTCATGCCCGGCGTCCATGAACAGGGTGCAGGAACTCCGTACCCTCCCCGCATGGGCGGGTCCATTAATAGATGCAGAGAAAAGGAGGAAGTCATGTCAGTTTCAGCCCTGGACAGTTCGTTGACCTATCAGGAACCGAGCCAGTACACGACCGTGGGCGACAGCAGCCTGGACAGCGAGGATTTCATGAACCTGCTGATCACCCAGCTCCAGAATCAGGATCCCCTGGAGCCCATGGACACCTATGAAATGGCCTCGCAGATGGCCCAGTTCAGTAACATGGAGGCGATCCAGGAGATGGCGGGCAGCATGGAAAAGCTCCTGGAGTATCAGGTTTCACAGAACAATGTGCAGCTTGTTTCCCTGCTCGGCAACGAGGTGACGGCATCAAGCAATGTGGTGGCGGTAAACGACGGGCAGCCGAGTACGGGGGAATTCACCCTGGCGGCGAACGTGGAATCGTGCCAGGTGGATATCTATGATGCCTCCGGCAACGTAGTGCAATCCCTTGAAATGGGCAGCCTCGACGCTGACACCGCCTACGGGCTGGAATGGGACGGCACCAACAGCGCCGGCACTGCCGTTGATGACGGCCTCTATCTCTTTATGGTGAGCGGGGTGACCGCGGACGGCGCAGAGGCCGACGTGGAATATCGGACCACCGGCAGGGTAACCGGGCTTGATTACCAATCAGGTTCGGCGGTGCTGACCCTGGACAATGCCATCCCGGTTGATGTGGGATCGGTCATCAGTGTCCTCGACGGCACGAGCTGACCGCCATGTCCGGAATCTCCACCATACTCAATATCGGCAAAGAGGCGCTGCTCGCCCAGCAGACGGCCATAAGCGTCGCCAGTCACAATATCGACAATGCCGACACCGAAGGCTACAGCCGCCAGAGCCTGACCCTGACCACCGCCGCTTCTTCGCCACTCGCAGTCGGCAATCTCGGCAACGGGGTCCAGCAGGTCAGCATCATGCGCCAGTATGACCAGTTCATCACCAGACAGATTGTCGAGCAGAATTCCACCCTCGGCTATCTTGAGGCGCAGAACGAGATCTACCCGGTCCTGGAGGCGGTCTTCGACGAGACGGATGACCTCGGCATGAGTGACCTCCTGAATGCCTTTTGGGACAGTTGGCAGGAGCTGTCCGATAATCCCGAACTGACATCCTCCCGTCAGGAAGTGCTGGAGCAGGGGCAGTTGCAGATCGATAAACTGCAGAGCATCACCACCTCCCTCGGGGATCTGCGCTCTGACCTCAATCTCAGCCTGGATGCGGCCGTGAGCGAAGTGAACTCCATTACCCGGCAGATCGCCGAACTCAATGGGCAGATCACCTCCACCGAAACAGCCACGGCACCCCAGAATGATCTGCGGGACAAGAGAGACACCCTGATCAACGAGCTTGCCGGCTATCTCGATATCTCCTGCTGCGAGACAGCCACCGGTGCCTGTACGGTGATGATCAGCGACGGCCATACCCTGGTGGAAGGCAACAGCCAGTCTGACATCGCCTGGAATGATGAGGGCCTGGCCTGGCTCAGTGAGAGCGCCGGCGGCACTCAAACCGCAATCGTTGTCAAGGAAGGAAGCGGCATCGGCGGCAAGATCGGCGGCTGGAGCGAGATTCTCGGCCAGATCGAGGAAGGTGACCCGGACAACTATGCCGGCCAGCTGGATGCCTTTGCCGAGGCCCTGATTCGGGAGATCAACCAGCAGTTCAGCCAGGGCGTGGGAATGGCGGCTTTCAGCGGGGAACTGCAAAGCGCGCAGATCCCTGATACGGCCCTGCTCACCGCTACCCTTGACGCCGGACAGGACACTACGGCGATTACTGCCGGCACGCTGGAGATCAACGATACCAGCATAGGCATGATCGCAGGCGGGCAGGCAAGTTACGGCCTGGCCACCGCAAAATCAGCCAATACGGCTGCGGCAATCAATGCCGCCGCTTGCGGGGTGACGGCCAAACTCACCACCCAGGTGAGCGGGGCGGCGATCACCGCAGGCCTTGCCGCCGGCGAAACGGTAAGCTTCGCGGTGGGCGGCATCGAGGTTTCCTACACCGCTGTCGGCGCGGAGACGCCCGCAGAAACGGCGGCCAATGTTGCCGGCGCCATCAACGACGCCGTCACCATTTATAACGGCGACCCGGCAAACACTCCGGCCATGACCCTGGAGGCCGCAGCGGGCGATGGCGCCAACGGCGGGTCAACGGCTGCCATTATTTTGCGCAACACCAATGCGGGCGACGAGTCGGCCATCGTTATCAGCGGTATTGATCCCGGTGATGCAGCGGAGGGCAAACTCAGTCTGACCGCCGGCAGTTTTGCGGCGGATGCCGCCCACAACACCGGCACAGTCTCGCTGTTTTCCACCGATACCATTGACATTACGGCCGGCGCCAATGACGCCTGCCTGGACCAGCTTGGACTCGGCGGCGGCAATGTCAGCAGCAGCGACGTGGCCGGCGATGGGCAATTGGTCTTCCAGGCCGGCGACAATGCGGTCAGCGGCGTTCTGCAGGGGCTGGCCTATGCGGACGAGCTGCAGACCGACGGCGGCGGCTTTTCCCTGTGGTTGTATAACGCGGACGGCACCCCGGCATTGCCGGATGCGGTAACGGTTGATCTGACCAGGGTCTACACCCTGCAGGATGTGGCGGACGCCATCAACACCTCTCTTACCAATGCCACTGGCGCAAGTCCGGCCTGGCTCACCGCTTCGGTGCAGGACAACCGGCTGGTGCTGACCCCGGACAGCGAGCACCGGTTCGCCTTCAGCGGCGACAGCGCAAACTTTCTCGCCACCGCGGAATTGAACACCTTTTTCACTGGCAGCAGCGCGGCGGATATGGCCATCAACCAGACGGTGCTGGACAACCCGGACTACCTCACCGCAGGCCTGGTTACCGAGGACGGAGAGATATACAGCGGCAACAACAGCAACGCCCTGCTGCTCGCCGATATCCGCGACCGGGAGGATGTGGCTTATACCGGCGGCAGGCAGGCCAGCCTGGATGATTTCTATTCTTCCCTGGTGGGAGATATCGGCGTGGGCAGCCAGGCCACGGCCGACAACCTGGAATACAACACCCTGCTCGGCAACCAGCTCATGGACCTGCGCGATTCCGCCGCCGGCGTCTCCCTGGATGAGGAGATGGCCAATCTCATCAAGTACCAGCAGGCCTATGCCGCGGCCGCCAAACTCATCACCATTGCCGACGAGATGATGCAGACCCTGCTCGATACCATCTGAATCGCTGTCCGCCTGAATCCCTCATCCATGGCCGGACAGCGCTCATGAACACCCAACAACCAATGCCAACGGGGAGGAAAACATGCGCATCACCACCCGGATGATCTACCGCAATATGCAGCATGATCTCAACAAACTCAGCAGCGACACCCAGACGATCAACCAACAGATCTCCTCGGGCAAGCAGCTGTCCACCATCTCGGACAATCCCGCCGGCCTGGTAAGCGCGCTGGGGTTACGCAGCGAAATCGCCGCCATCAGTCAGTACCAGGAGAATCTTGCCTACGGCGAAACCATGGTCACGGCAGCGGAAACGGCCCTGACCCAGATGAAGGACCTGCTGATGCAGGCCGACAATCTGACCCTGCAGGCCAACAATGCCACCATGAACCAGGCGGACCGCGACATCGTCGCCGGGGAGATCAACAGCCTGTACGAACAGGCCATCGCCCTGGCCAACACGCAGATAAGCGGCAAGTATATCTTCGCCGGCTTTCGGACCAGCGGCTATACGGAAAGCGAGGCTACCCCCTTTATTGCCGGTCTGGCCGATGGGTACCAGGTCAGCGGCTCGCCGCCTGCGCCGCTCAGCCTCCCGCTCACCGCCGCTGAGGATGCAAACGGGGACGGCATCCCGGACCAAGGATACCAACTGGGCGCGGGCGAACTCTCCATCAACGGCATTGAGATCGGCCAGCCCCAGGCAGATGCGGATTCCACCATCCTTGCCGACACTTCGGCCACGGCCAAGGCCGCGGCCATCAACGCGATTTCTGCCGCAACAGGTCTAAGCGCCACTGTCACCCCGGCCCGCATTGCCAACGGTCAGGCGGTCGCGGCCGGGACCCTCGCCAGCAATGATCTGGTCATCAACGGAGTGGATATCTTCTCCTCCCCTACGGTAATTCTCGACAATGACGCAGACAATACCCTGATTACGGCCATCAACAGCCAAAGCGGGGCAACTGGGGTGACATACAGACTTCCGACGCCGGCGAAGCAGTGAGCCACGTCAACGGCGCCGCCCCGGCATCCGCCCGGAACATGGTCTATTTCGGATCCGTTTTACTTGCGTCCGAAAGCCCGTTTACCCTGAATGCGACGGCCACCGGCGCACTTGCCGCCCTGGGACTGGATGGCGGGAGCGCTATTACCGGCGTAGACGATGACACAGCCGGAGACGGCACCTTGACTGTGGATACCCTCGCCCGGCAGCAGGGCAACGTCCGTTATGCCGGCGATGAACATGATGTGAACATCAAGATCGGCGCAAGCAGCACCCTGAACATTGCCGTAAACGGCCAAAGCGCGGTGGCGGATACCGGCATATTTGAGGTTCTCTATTCCCTGCAGCAGAACCTGCTCGGGGAGAAGTACAGCGCCGCAACGGGCAGCAATGCCGCCGAGAACACCACAGCCTTATTAATCGATAATGCCACCGGGCTTGAGGACGCCGAGGATGGGACGGTGTTTTGCGACGGCAGCTTCACCGTCACGGTCACTGACCATGCCGGCAACCCGCCCGGCGAATTCACCATAGAAATCCCGGTCAACACCGCCTACGATTCGCTGGACAGCGTGGCCGCCAAAATCGATGGCGTACCGGGTCTCGCCTCCTACTGGGATGCCGACGGCCTGCTGCATGTGGAGAGCAGCGATGCCGAGCGCTACAGCTTCTCCCTGTCGAACGACAGCAGCAATTTCCTGCAGCTCAGCGGGTTGACCGAAGACACTATGCAGAGCCAGGCCCTGGAGCGTTCCCTGGCTGACATCCAGCAATGCATGCAGGAGATTACCGCACAGGTTTCCGCCTGCGGCGCGACCTATAACCGCATCGAGGTGCAGAACCGGATCTATGACGATCTGGATCTGGTAATCCGTGAAAACCTGTCGAACAAGGAAGACACCGACCTGGCTGAAGCGGCCATGCAGCTTTCGGCAAAATCGACCGCCTATGAGGCCGCCCTTGCCGCCGCTGCCAAGGTGATGAAATTGAGTCTGGTAGATTTTCTGTAGGAGGCGAGAGGGAGGGCGGTTCGCGAACCGCCCCTTCTCACCTTCTCCCGTATACGTGTAAAGTTTTGTAAACCGTGCGATCAGGTTTTTTAACAAAACTTGACATGAGTTTTATCGTTGGTAAGCCGAGAATAGGATATGTCTTCCTCACGTGTGACCGGAAACGGATTCCGGCCGCATTCCCTTTCTTACCAAACGAAAAACTGACGGGGCATCATGAAAAAGCCGGAAAACGACGCCAGCGATCTCGATATCATCACGCAGGTTCTTAATGGAGAGGTGAATGCCTTTGCCTGCTTAATTGAGCGCCATAAAAAAATTGTTTTCCGTATCGTCAATAATCACATGGCCGCCCAATATGTCGAGGAGACTGCCCACGATGTTTTTGTCCGGGCTTACCGCTCCCTGGCCCATTTCAACAATAAAGGAGATTTTAAGAATTGGCTCTCGTCAATAGCCGTGCGGACATGTTATGATTTCTGGAGAAAAAAATACCGGTCACGGGAAGTGCCCATCAGCTCCCTGTCTGACCAGCATGTTGACTGGCTGGAACGGACCGTCAGCAGTGAGGCGGAGCAGTACCATGCCTCCGCCAGCCGGCAGATCGAAGCAAGGGAGCTGTTGGACCTGCTGCTGGCAAAATTGTCCCCGGCCGACCGCATGGTGCTTGAGCTGGTGCATCTCCAGGAATATTCCTGCCGGGAGGCGGCCGAGCTGCTTGGCTGGAGTGTCGCCAACGTCAAAATCAGAACATACCGGGCCCGGGCCAGGCTGAAAACAGTGTTCAAAGGTCTGCAGTCTGCGAAAAAATCGATGACCAGGTGAATTGTATGAAACTGAGCAGGGAAGCTCTTTCACAAATCTTCAACACCTTACGTATCGTTTATAAAAAGAAAGAAGGGGTTGAACCATCCGCGACCTGGCAGAACAGTCTCATGGCTGACATCAGGCAACAGCCGAAGCCGACACGGCGTTCCTTCCGCCCCGCCCTCTGGGTCGCCCTTTTTCTTCTGCTGCTGATCGCCTTGCTCTGTCTCTACTTTCTGGGCAGAACCGGCACCATTAATTGATCGTTCCGGTCACTGCTGCCTTTCCGTGCACAGCCGGCAACCCCCAAGAGACTTTCCGAGATAAACCAAGCGGATCATCACATAAAGCTTTGAGCGCCTGACATATCCTATTGAAAATTTCGCGTACTTCCGGTACGGTGTTAATGGTTTTCAATGGGCTTCAGACATTGTTGTTCTCCCCGCTTTTTACCGGTCACCCTCACACTGGAACGTCATCTATTGCCGGATTGAGCCTTTTGCAAAATGAGGCTAACCTCCATTCCTGCAACAACACGTGACCTGAAATGGCGTCATTCCGGCAGTGTGTTGAGCCGGAATCCACTTCCCGGCCTGACAACAACAGACTGGATGCCGGATAAACAACCTCCGGCATGACGGAAAAAATGAACCGCTCATTTTGCAAAAGGCTCGGATTGGCACCGCGGTATAATTGATAATTCAACATGCATTCACGACGTCATTTCGGGCAGGCACAGCGCGGCAACGGTTGGCCCGGCATCGTTGGACGGCCGCAGACCGTCATTCCGAGCAGCATCTTGATTGCAAACTGAGATAAGGAGCTATAAAAGAAATATGAAACGCCTCACCCTTTGTCTACTTTTCCTGGTTTTGCTGGCACCCGCTGCCATGGCGGCCCGCGCTCCCCTGAACGTTCTGTCCAGAGATCCCTATGTTTCAGCCCTGGTGATCGATGCGGACAGCGGCAAAACGCTGTTTGAAGAAAACGCCGATGCCAAGGTCTACCCGGCCAGCGTCCTCAAGCTGATGAACCTCTATGTGATCCTCGATCGTATCGAGCAGGGGGCATTGAAACTGGACGAAATGGTGCAGGTGACTCCGGAAGCCTCCAAAATCGGCGGCTCCCAGGTCTATCTTGATCCCAAGGAACAATTTCCGGTGGAAGAGCTGATCTACGCTTTGATGGTGCAGTCAGCCAATGATGCCGCGGTTGCCCTGGCCACCCATATCACGGGTTCCAAGGAAGGGTTTATCGCCCTGATGAACCAGAAGGCCCAGGAATTGGGGATGAAAAATTCCCAGTTCAACTCCGTGCATGGTCTGCCGCCCTCCGCGGGGCAGCAGCCGGATATCACCACGGCCCGCGATCTCGCCATTCTCTGCCGCGAGCTGGCGAAACGGCCCGAGGCCCTGAAGTACACCGGCACCCAGACCAGGGGCTTTCGCGAAGATAAATTCATCATGCACAACCATAACAAACTGCTGACCCGTTTCCCCGGTTGTGACGGTTTCAAAACCGGTTATTACGAGGCGGCCGGATTTTCCATCGCCGCCACTGCCAGGAAAGGCGGGGTGCGGATTATCACCCTGGTCATGGGCAGCAAGGACCGCAAGGTGCGCGATGCCAAGGCGGCGGAATTACTGTCCAAGGGTTTCACCCTCGTACCGCCGCAACCGGCGGTGACAACAGCAGCAGCACCGAAGCCCGCCACCCCGCAGCCGCAGCAGACAACAACCGCCGCTGCCGTCGACACCGCGGCGCAGCCTGCCCCTGCTGCAGCAACAGCAGCACCCGTAACCGATGCCCGGCAGGAATCGGCTCTTTCTCCTTTGGCAAAGGCAGGCGACAGCGGCTGGGGCCAAATACTCATCGGCATAGGAATCGGTTTTGTTCTCTGCCTTGGTTTTTTTATCGTCGCCGAGATTCTGAGGAAAAGCCGGACCAAACACAAAATCCGCTGATAATCAACGGTGGTTTTGCGTGAGATACCTTGACTTTCCGATGGTGAGATAGGGATCTTCCCGAACCGGCATGGTCAGTGAAATGGGCGGTTCATTTTTTCCGTCATGCCGGAGGTTTTTTTATCCGGCATCCAGCCTGTTGTTGTCAGGCCGGGAAGTGGATTCCGGCTCAACACACTGCCGGAATGACGCCATTTCAGGTCACGTGTTGTTGCAGGAATGGTGGTTTGCCTCCTTTTACAGAAGGCTCAGCAAGAAGGTTGATTTCAGGTGTTCCTTAATCCGCATGACCGCCTGCCGGAGCAATTTGCATGCTAACAACCTCGTGGGGGAGGGAGGACAACAAGTTCACACCCGGAATCCCGGGGTACGGCGGTTTGATCCGCACAGCCTTCAAAGTCATATATCCAGAAAACGGCTGGCCGGCACCTGGAAGATGACGGCAAGTTTTTTTTGCTTTGGCCAGACTGACGGAACGTTTCCCGCGCTCCATGCCGGAAATGGTCTGGCGGGGCAGGCCGCCCAGCCTCTCACCGAGTTGGGCCTGGGTAAGGCCGAAGTTTTCCCGGTAGACGCGAATAGCATCGCCTGGGGTGGTCTGTGCTTTGATCTCCTTGTACCAGCCGGTTTCCGTGATATCGACATATTCCTCGTCATCTTCGTAGATCCTCAGATTGGCG
>JACQYM010000217.1 GCA_016208225.1 Deltaproteobacteria bacterium
ATAATGTAGAGCATTGTCCAAACAAATTGAGATCCATGCTTGAGGAAGGAAAAGATGGCTCGACACTACTTCCCCATCACCAACCGGATGTCCGCCGCCAGCGCCCGGATCGAGTGGGCACGAGGGTTGCAGCCATGAGCAACAAGCGCCCCTACCAACCGCCCTACACCATCACCCCGACCATCGTTCGCCTGGTTTCGTAAATAAGCGCAGGCATCGGGCGCTTATCGGCCCAGGCGGACACCGCCAAGACGCTACGGCTGCGACGCATCAATCGCATCCGTTCCATTCAGGGTTCATTGGCCATTGAAGGTAACACCCTGAGCGAAGAGCAGATCACTGCCATTCTCGATGGCAAGCGGGTCATTGCCCAACCTCGGGAGATTCAGGAAGTACGCAACGCCATTGTTGCCTATGAACGTTTCGAACAGTGGCGGCCCCATGCGGAAGAAGAACTGCTGGAGGCACATCGCATTCTCATGGCCGGTTTGGTGGATGAGGCCGGAGCCTACCGGCGTGGAGGTGTGGGCGTTATGGCAGGCGGTCGGATCATCCACATGGCGCCACCCGCGCATCGCGTCCCAACTCTGATGCGCGATCTGCTGCAATGGCTGCATACCACTGACCAGCATCCTCTTATTAGCAGCTCGGTTTTTCACTACGAATTCGAGTTCATCCATCCCTTCGCCGATGGAAACGGCCGCATGGGGCGGCTGTGGCAAACCTTGATTCTGTTTCGCTGGAACCCGATGTTTTCCCATATTCCGGTCGAAAGCCTGGTTCACGAACACCAGGCGGAATACTATCAGGCCCTGCAAAGCGCTACCTCCCAGACCGACTCAGCGCCTTTTATTGAATTCATGCTCCGAATGATTCTTGATGCCGTGATCACCTCCACCCCCCAAGTCACCCCCCAAGTCAGCGAACTGCTGGCGGCGATCCAGGGAGAGATGAGCCGCGAGGCGCTGCAAGCAGCCCTCGGCCTGCTGGACCGCAAATCCTTCCGCGAGCGCTACCTTAAGCCAGCCTTGGCGGCTGGTCTGATTGCAATGACCATCCCCGGCAAACCCAACAGCCGTTTGCAGAAATATCGCTTGACTGACCATGGGCGGCGCTGGCTGCAAGAGCGGGATAAGGCGTGAGGGGATTGATAAAAATACATCTCACCCGGCAAGATACGCAATCTCCGCCAGGGGGATTTCCCACTGGTCACACCGGCAGCGTTGTTTATATTCCCCGTCGCAATCCTCCCGAAGACGCTGCACCATGGCAAGCACGGTGATCCGTTCGATCGCCGGCAATCTTCCTTTCCAGGTTTCACATGCGGACCGGGAGAGCCGGGCCACGATTCTCCCCCCGGCATCATGCAGCTCGATATGGTCTCCCTTTGCCGCGGCCCGGAGGGGGTCGCCCGGCTTGAGCGAAGCAAGGCGGGCGTGCATGGGATCGTTGGGGGGCAGGTGTGCCGCATAATCAAGAAACAGATCCTCCATCCCCAGTATCCCGTAGCGGCGGCGCAGTATCTTTTCATTCGTGGAGTGAGCTGGCGGCGGCTCGCGGTCCACTAAAAAATCTCCCTTGAGAAGTTTTGTGTGAATATTGGGCGTATCCTGCCGGTCAAAAAGGCAGAGGGTCTCCCGGGCACGGGTCATGGCAACCTAGTAGGCGCGCCGTTCTTCCTCCTGTTCGGCGGGATTTTTTGCGCATCGCCATCCGCCGCCGGGGACGAGGACATGGGGAAATTCCATGCCCTTGGCGGCGTGGACCGTGCTCAGGAAAACGCCGGTGCCGATTGCCTGGTCCCTTTTTTGTTCCGCCAGGCTTTCATAAATATACTCGGTGATGAAGCCGGGAGATTGTTGCGCATTGCCGCTTTCATCCCGCCATTCTTCCAGGACCTTTTGCAGCAGTTCCCACCATGGATTCATACCCTGGCCGCCGGCGAGTTTGTTCATAATTTCCAGTAGATCCGTGGCTGCCAGCAGTTCGTCATGGCGGGATTTGAGTGCTGTGAAGAATTGCCGGATCTCACGGATTCGATACAGCGGCGGGGTTTTATCCCGGTCAATCCCCCAGGTGACGGGAATCTGCCGCTGTTCACAGAGAGCGCGGACAGGAGCCAGTTCTTCCCTGGTTCTGGCCAGGACGGCGCAGTCCGTCCAGCGCAAGGCGGGATGGCGTTGCCGCAGGCGCAGCAACTCTTCGACCAGGGCCACGGTCTGATGGGCTGCATCGGTGACATGCACTCTCTGCACACGACCCCTAGCCATGGGGTCAATGGCTTGCCACGGTCCGCCGGCGGGAAGCAGCTCCCTCCCCTGGTTGATGCGGATATCGGTATTGATTTTCATCCGGTCGCGGTTATGGGAGATCAGGGCGTTCGCCGCGGCAATGATATGGGCCGATGAGCGGTAATTTTCAACCAGATAGTGGATCCCGGCCTGGTATTCTAACTGGAAACGCCTGATAAATTCCACATTGGCGCCGCGAAAGGTGTAGATGTTCTGGTCGTCATCCCCGACCGCGAGCAGGGCCAGCTTGCTGTCCGGGTCGCTCAGCGTTCTGCCGGCGAGCGCCGAAATCAGCCGGTACTGGTCGGCGTCGATGTCCTGGTATTCATCCACCAGAATGTAACGGTAGCCTGCCAGCAGTCTTTCCCGGAGTTCGTCACTTTCCAGGCAGGATAATTCGATTTCTCCGCCCAGCAAACGAACGGCCTCGGGAATGACGGTGCTGAAATCGTCCTGCTGCATTTTCCGGCCTTCCGCCCGCTCGGCGAAGGAAGAGCCGGTCAGCCGCATCGCCAGGCCATGATAGGTGAGAACGGTGACACCTTTGGCATCGGGACCGACAAGCTCCAGGATGCGCCGGCGCAGGGTATTTGCCGCGTTGCGGTTGAAACAGAGGATGAGGATGCTGCGCGGCTGGGCCCGTTTCACCCGCAGCAGGTAGGCGCAGCGGTGCGCCACCACCCTGGTCTTGCCGGATCCCGGTCCGGCCAGCACCAGCATATTCTCCTGCGGCGCGGCAGTGACGATGGCAATCTGCACCGGGTTGGCCAGGTTGTCGACAATGCGATGGTATGATGCCTGGCTGGTGGCCCGGTCAATGACCTGTTTGCGTCCAGGAAAATAACGCTGGATAAAACTGCTGCGGTCCATGGAAAAATAGGCAATGATCAGCTCAAGGGCCTGGCGGATTTTTTCGAGACCCAGCCGGGCATACTCATGCATCACGTGGACCTGGAAAATCCGTTCCTTGTAGTGCTGTTCCAGGGGGCTGTAATCGCCTTTTGCATACCGGCGTTTCTGTGCTTCCGGGATGATGCGAATCGTCATGGCCTGCCGGAAGACCGCGAGCCCCTGCTGGAGCATGATGACCTGCTGTTCGTGCAGAAACATGAGGGCGCGATCGATGGCGGCCAGACTGTCCTTGAGCTGGCCG
The DNA here is from genome assembly GCA_016208225.1 of Deltaproteobacteria bacterium. GTDB lineage: Bacteria > Desulfobacterota > Desulfobulbia > Desulfobulbales > SURF-16 > SURF-16. Next base: position 3,445 of record JACQYM010000217.1, read on the forward strand.
GCCAGGAAGAGATTGCCGCGGAGGGCGCCGGCAAGGTCATCAAGGGAGAAACTGACCAGCAGTTCGGCGCTGGCGGGGGTCTGTTCCGGAATTTTCGCAAAGAGGGTGTCCAGGATCACCTGCGCCACCAGCCGTCTCTTCTCCGCGGTTTCCAGCAGGGCCGGCCAGTCCCGATTCAATTTGAGGCGATAATGGTCCTGGCTGACATAGTGGAATTCAAGGCTGCCCCGGTTTCCCGCCAGGCCTTTCCCATCCAGGGCCAGGCTTTTCAGAAGATTGCGCAGCAGATCGGGAAGACTTTCCTGTCCCTGATCAACCAGCCGCTGATTGATCCGCCGCAGGGAAAGATCAAGCCAGCCTTCCGCCTCGGGCTCCGTTTCCTGCATGAGCCGGAGCATGGCCTTTTCCAGTTTGCACACCTTGTCGAAACGGATGCGGGAGTGATCGCCGACTTTGTACCGGACAAAGGCGTTCATGAGAATCCCCTGTTTGAGCAGTCCCGCTTCGGTCATGGCATAGAGAACACGTAATACCTCCTGGGTATCGCCGGCAATGGAGGGAAATTTCGGGGCATCGTCGCCCCTCTCCCTGAACTCGGGAAGTTCAGCCAGTTCATCGGCGCTAATGCCTGCGTCCGTTCTGGAATTGAACAGGGCGGCAAGCACCGCCAGCCATCGTTTTTTCTGGCGCTCCGGAAGACCCAGGGGTTTGATTTTTTCCTCGGCCTCATCCAGGCTCCGGACCAGGGGGAGTCCCTGGAAAACCCTGGTGTTGTTCTGGTTGCGTTCCACAAATCCCGCCCGTTCCAGCCAGGCGACCGCCGTTTTCACCTTGGTGTCGGCCATCCGGTCATCGCTGTTGAAACGGGTCTGCACTTCCTCATCCCGCAGCAGCTCGCCGGCGGTGATAATGACCTGGTTCTCCTTGCTTCGTTTAGCGCGGCGTAAGCCCCGGAGAATTTGCGTTATGTCATGCTGGGTCAATTCAGACAGGGCGCCCAGCTTGAACTGGGTTTCGATATCCTGTTCGTCATAGAGCAGGACGCACTCCGCTTCCCTGGTGTCCCGCCCGGCGCGGCCTGCCTCCTGCAGGTAATTTTCAAGGGAGCCGGGAATAGCGGCGTGAATCACCAGCCGCACATTGTCCTTGTCGATTCCCATGCCGAAGGCGTTGGTGGCGCAGATGACCTGCAGCCTGCCGCCGAGGAAATCTTCCTGGATGCGGCGTTTCACCGGGGCGTCCAGGCCGGCATGAAAGGCGTCGACCTGCCAGCCCTTTTTCAATAAAAATTCGCTGATGTTTTCCGTTTCATGCCGGGTTGCGGCATAGATGATTGCCGCGCCCAGGTCCGGGCTCGGGAGGCGCTCGGCAAGGATGTCGTGGATCCGTTCATTCCTTTCGGCCCGGCTGACGAGCTGGACTTCGAAACAAAGATTGCCGCGTTCCACGCCGCCTTCGAAAATCTCCAGTTCCTGGCCCAGTTCCCGGCGGAAATGATCGCTGATCTCCTCAATCACGTCCCGTTTGGCCGTGGCGGTGAAACAGGCGATCGGCGGCACGGGCGTCTGCTGCCGGGCGGCAAACTCCCGGATGAAACGGGAGGCGTAGAGATAATCAGGGCGGAAATCATGGCCCCACTTGGACAGGCAGTGGGCTTCATCAAAGACCCAGCAGCCGATTTCCCGCTGGCTTATGGCATCGGTGAGGGATTTGTTGCGCAATTGTTCCGGTGACACGTAGAGGATGGCAATGTCGCCCAGGCGGACCCTTTCCAGGACTTCCCCGCGTTCCGGCGGGGTCAGCATGCCGTAAATGGCGGCAGCGAACATGGTGCCGGTCTTTGCGGCCAGGCCGTCAACCTGATCCTTCATGAGCGCCTGCAGGGGGGAGATGACCACGGTCAGCATCCCGCGGCGGAAATTGCGGACCAGGGCCGGTATCTGGTAGCAGAGGGATTTGCCGCCGCCGGTGGGCAGAATGGCGAGCAGCGGCTTGTCTTTCATGCCGCAGCCGACAATGCCCTCCTGCAGGCTGGCGCCGTTTTCCGCGGCCGGTGTCGGCCGGAAGGCCGGATAGCCGAACAGCCGTTGTAAATGATGGCGGGGATCATGGGTGGTCTGGCACCAGGTGCAGGAAGGATTGGCGCAGGGTGCCTCCCGCAGTTCCTGCAGGATCGGGACAACATCATGAAACCGGTGCCGCACCCAGGGCGGCAGGACGGAATTATGGCCGGCAACCCGCAGCCAGGCCAGGCAGTAGGCCAGCGCCGGCCGCGTATCGGGATTCGCCAGATATGCGTGGATGCGGGCCGAGACCGCTGTCTCGCAGGCTTTGTTGCGGACGGTTTTCAGGAAAATGGCGAACGCATCGCCTGCGGTGATTTCCGGGGCGCCGAGCGCGGCAAAAACCTCCTGCAGCCCCTGGCCGCGCAACGCACCATTGCCGCCCGCGGCAAAACAGCAGCGGTAAAAAGAAAGAATCTCCTGATCAACTGTGCGGAGTTGGGCAAAGCTGTCCCACTGGTCGCCGAATACCGAGGCGGCCAGCCGGGCATCGGCAACCGGATCGTTCAGCGACGCCCGGACCAGCTTGTAATTTTTTACCAGCCGATGATAGGGGTTCTCGGGAAACGCCAGGGGGGAAAGGTAGAGCGTATCAACAACAGGTTTCTGCAGGAGCCGCAGGGACGGCGCAAGGGCCGCTAAAATCGGCAAATCATGGCCGAGCAGGTTGTGGCCCAGAATGTATTGGGCACAATCCGCCAGGCCGTCCAGCTCCCGCAGGGCCGCCCGCGGGTCAAAACGGCCTTTGCGCTCAAATGTTTGCTCCCGGAAAACCGCGCCGATATGAATGATTTTATCGTTTTTATCGGTTTCAAGGTCCAGCAGCAGGCACCTTGCAAGAAAATCTTTACCGGTCACAGTGCGTTGCCTTTGCGGGTTAAGGGCTGAAGGGACGGCATGGGAATACCCTTCATAGTAACGGAAGAATTATGAAATACAAGCACGGACTTTTCCTATTTCGTTTGACATCACTTTTTGAATCCCCTAGCCTCTATGTTAGGTTACGAACCGTCTATGAGCCATTTCCCCTTTATCCATTCGAGGAGGTGCGACAATGGGTGCAAAAAAGAAAAGGATCGGCTTGTACGTGCTGGCTTGTTTTGCCGTAGTGGTTCTTGTCTCACTCTTCCTGATGCTGGGCCCGCCCCGGCTGCTTGCCAAATCCGAATCACCGTTTTTCTGTGTCAGTTGCCATGTAATGGAGGCGGAATATGATGCCTGGGCCCACGCCGGGGCGCACCGGCGGGAGATGTGCGTCGACTGCCATCTGCCGAACCAGAATATGGTGCTGCATTATACCTGGAAATCCATCGACGGCCTGAAGGACACCCTGATCTTCTATTCCGGCAAGGTGCCGGAACGGATCATGATCACGGCGCACGGCAGGGAAGTGGTGCAGCAGAATTGTATCAGATGTCACGAAACAACGGTGCAGAACATCGACCATGAACGCCTCTGCTGGCAGTGCCATCGACGCATTGCCCACCGGGGAAGCGGCTTGATCCAAACACTGTAGACAAGGGAGGGGAAAAATGAAAAGCAGATATCTGTGGCCCATTATGCTGGCGGCATTCGGCACGCTGATGGCCGGCTGCCAGGCACCGGAAAAGGCGCAGCCCGTCCAGCCGGTGAAGATCGCCGACGGCGAGATTGATCCGGCCGAATGGGGCAAGGCCTATCCGGTCAACTATGATATGTGGAAACAGACCGCGGAGCCGACTCCCGCCGGCAAGAGCAAGTACAAGCGGGGTTTTGATTCTGACAACGTCACCTATGACAAGCTGTCGGAATTTCCCTACATGGCCCTGCTTTTCAACGGCTGGGGCTTCGGGGTCGAGTATAACGAGCCGCGCGGCCACGCGTATATGGTGAAAGACCAGGTTGACATCGACCCGTCGCGGCTGGCGGCCGGCGGCGTCTGTCTCACCTGCAAGACCCCGTACGCCCCCATTCTCGAAAAGGAAAAGGGGCTTGATTACTACAGCAAAACCTGGGCCGAGGTGCGCGACATGATCCCGGAGAAGCACCGGGAACTCGGGGTGGCCTGCATCGACTGCCACGACAACCGGGACATGTCGCTGAAGCTTTCCCGCGGCTTCACCCTGGGCAAGGCCCTGGGGGCAATCAAAGTGGACAGCACCAGGCTCACCCATCAGGAAATGCGCTCCCTGGTCTGCGCCCAGTGCCATGTCACCTACAACATGCTCAAGGACGCCAACAAGAAATCGGTGGGTATCTACTTC
>JACQYM010000118.1 GCA_016208225.1 Deltaproteobacteria bacterium
GATTTATCTCAGGGTGCTTTTTGAGCAGGATGTCCCCGCGCGGGAACAGCTGCTCGCCCGGGTACGTCTTTTTTCCCGGGAATATTTCGGGCCCCTGTGCCGGACAGGGCAGGAGAGCGGCGCCCTGCGCCGGGACATCGCGCCGGAGGCGGTGCTCTTTGTCCTGGATGCCACCCTGGACCGTTTTCTGCAGAGTTACGCCCAAGGCACCCTGGACCGCGAGCTGGCTCCGGGCCGGATAGATGGGGCGGGGCTGCTTGCCAGGGTGGATATGATACTGCAGGTTTTACAGGAGGGGCTGGCAGGTTCTGCCGCCAAGCTGTAAGGATGGTTTCGTAAAAGAATCGTAACTGCTATTCACGTAGGAGCAGGCCATGCCCGCGGTTCTTTATGGACCGTATTACCAATGATCGCGGGCATGGCCCGCTCCTACGGCCAGGAAGCAGAGCGCACGGAGAGCACAGAGGACATGTAGTTCTCAGGTTGTTTACTCTGTGGGCTCTGTGCTCTCTGTGGTTCATTTTCAGTTTTTCATGGAGCGAAAATTTTATGGATGCATATGTAGAACAGGCGGGGCTTGGCGATATCCTGCACAAAATCAGAAACAGCGAAAGAATCAGCCGGGAAGACGGCATCAGGCTTTATCAGTCCCCCCATCTGCTGGCCGTCGGCTATCTGGCCAACATTGTCCGGGAGCGGCAGAATGGCGATAACGCCTATTTCATCTACAACCAGCATATCAATTATTCCAATATCTGCACCAACCTCTGTAAATTCTGCGCCTTCGGCAAGGACAAGGACTCCGCCCAGGCCTATGAGATGAGCCGCGAGGAGGTGGGACGCAAGGTGCGGGAACGGTTGAACGAGCCCATTTCCGAGATCCACATGGTGGGCGGCATCCATCCTGATCTGCCTTTTAGCTATTACACCGATATCCTGAAGGAAATCAAGGCAATCCGGCCCGAGGTTCATATCCAGGCCTTTACCTGCGTGGAGATTGATCATCTGGCCAAACTGGCCGGCAAGCCGGTGGGACAGACCCTGGAGATCCTGCGGGAGGCGGGCCTTGGTTCCATCCCCGGCGGCGGGGCCGAGGTGTTCAGCCCGCGCATCCGGCAATTGACCTGCGAGAAAAAACTTTCCGGCGAGGGATGGCTGGAAGTGGCCAAAATCGCGCACCGGCTGGGTTTGAAAACCAATGCCACCATGCTCTACGGCCATATCGAGACCGTGGAGGAACGCATCGACCATCTGACCGCCCTGCGCGAGGCCCAGGATGAAACGAATGGCTTTCTCGCCTTTATTCCCCTGGCCTTTCACCCGAAAAACACCCAGCTGTCCGAACTGGGGCGCACCTCGGGCATGGATGATCTGAAAAACCTGGCCGTGGCCCGCTGTTTCCTCGACAATTTTCCCCATATCAAGGCCTACTGGGTGATGATCGGCCCCAAGATGGCCCAGGTCGCCCTCTCCTTCGGCGCCGATGATGTGGACGGTACGGTCAAGGAAGAGATCATCACCCACATGGCCGGCGCCGAGACGGAGCAGGCCATGTCCATTGATGAGCTGGCGCGTCTCATCAAGGAGGCGGGCCGCACCCCGGTGCAGCGCGGCACGCTGTATGATGTGATTAAAAGTTATTAGTCTGACTGGTCTTGCGGTTTGTCGGATTACGCTTTGCTAATCCGACCTACACTGCTAACAAGACCAGTAAGACCAATAAGAACAGGACCAACCCGTAGGTCGGATTAGCGAAGCGTAATCCGACGCATTGCTAATAAGACGAACAAAATGCAAAACATAATCGACAAAGTCAAAGCCGGAGAGCGCATCAGCGCGGACGAGGGGCTGCAACTGCTGCGCGACGGGGATCTGTATCAGCTCGGCATGCTGGCGGACACGATCCGCAAAAGGCTCCATCCCGCGCCCCTGGTCACCTATGTGATCGACCGCAATATCAACTATACGGATATCTGCATCTCCGCCTGTAAATTCTGCGCCTTTTACCGGGCCCCGGAGGACGAACGCGGCTCCGTGCTCTCCTTTGCCGAACTGGGCCGGAAAATTGACGAGACCCTGGAGCTGGGCGGCACCCAGATCCTGCTGCAGGGCGGCCTGCATCCGGACAAGCCGCTCACGTACTACGAGGAGATGCTGCGCTTTATCAAGGGCTACGGCATTCATATCCACGGCTTTTCTCCGCCCGAGGTATGTCATTTCGCCAATCTTTCGGGGTTGTCGGTCCGGGACGTGCTGATCCGGCTGCGCCAGGCCGGGCTGGATTCCATTCCGGGCGGCGGGGCCGAGATCCTCTCCGACCGGGTGCGGCAGGAGACCGCGCCGCGCAAATGTTCGGCAGATGCCTGGATCGCTGTCATGGAGGAGGCCCATAACTTGGGGATGCGCACCACGGCCACCATGATGTTCGGCCACATCGAAAATTTTGCAGAGCGTATTGAACATCTGGTGCGGGTCCGTGAGCTGCAGGACCGCACCCGCGGCTTCACCGCCTTCATTCCCTGGCCCTTTCAGCCGGATAACACGGTTTTTGCCCACCTGCCCAAAACCACCGCCTTTTCCTATCTGAAGATGCTGGCCCTGTCGCGCATCTTTCTGGACAATGTGGACAATATCCAGGCCTCCTGGGTCACCCAGGGGCCGAAGATCGCCCAGATCTCCCTGTTTTTCGGGGCCAATGACTTCGGCAGCACCATGATCGAGGAAAATGTCGTGGCTGCGGCCGGGGTGAGTTTCCGGCTGACCGAGGAGGAAATCCGGCGCATCGTCAGCGAGGCGGGGTTCGTGCCGCAGCAGCGCACCATGGATTATACCCTGGTGGCGAGGCAGGCCGGTTGAAGCTGCTGCATCGCGCTCCTGTCGTGGTGCCGGTATGCGGTCCGCCTGTGGCTGACGGCGGTGTACTTACGGAAAACGGCGTCATTGTCGGGGTCGGGCCTTTTGTCCGCCTCAGGGGCCAGGGCCAGCTGGTGGACCATGAGGAGGCCGTGCTCATCCCGGCCCTGATCAATTGTCATGCCCATCTGGAGCTTTCCCATCTGGCCGCGCTGGGTCAAGGCCTGCCGCGGCAGGGGGATTTGGCCGGCTGGATTCATGATCTGCTGATCGCCCGGGAGAAAGCGCCGGACAGCGGTTTTGCTGCGGCCCGGCGGCTCCTCGATGACTTTCACCACCAGGGGGTGGGCTGGGTGCTCGATGTCGGCAATCAGCCGGAGAGCTCAACAATCGGCGCGGGCCACGCGGTGCGGGTTCATTTTTTTCTGGAAATGCTCGGCCTGGCCCAGAAATCGGCGGAACATGCCATGACCAGGATGCAGGAGACGCAGGGCGACTGCACCGGCCACGCCCCCTATTCGAACCATCCGCGGCTGCTGGTGGCGGCCAAGCAGCGGGCAAACGCGCGCGAGCAGCTTTTTTCCATTCACGTGGCGGAATCGGCGGCCGAGATTGATTTTTTACATGACGGCGCCGGCCCCTTGCGCCCGTTTATCGAGCAGCGCGGCTTCTGGGATGGCTCCTTTGTGCCGCCCGGC
>JACQYM010000245.1 GCA_016208225.1 Deltaproteobacteria bacterium
GACAAACCGCTTGATCTCGCTTTCTGAGACCTTGCTCTTTTCGGAGAGATACATGGCGAGCTCTTCAACCTTCTCCCGGGTGAGCTCCGCGGCCCCGAGTCCTGTATAAAACGCCTTCTTTATCAGATCGATCATCGTACACCTCCGGATGAATGAAATCGTTGCAAGAAAACCAACTGTTCCCCTGCAAGACAGTGAACTGCGTAAGGAAAGAAGTGAAACGGTTATTCCACCCGTCCCCTAACCTTGCAAACAGACTAACATTTCTCAGCAGATTCTTTCCAGCCAAAAAAGGAAAGCCGGCAGCAAATTTTCTTTAGCCTTGACAAAAAAACGAACCCCATTGTATTCATTCCGCGTGTGGTTATAATATAATTTATTTTGCCGTGACGGCTCACTTTAATTTTTTATGAGGTTTGATATGTGGAAAAATTTCATGCTCCTTCTTCTCTTTGCCGCCCTGATTACTTCCTGCGCCACCAAGTCACAGACCGGGGCCGGCATCGGAGCCGCCGCCGGGGCCATCGCCGGCCAGGCCATCGGTCATAATACCGAAGGAACCCTGATCGGTGCCGCCATCGGCGGCCTGCTCGGTTATGCGGTGGGTAACGAAATGGACAAAGCGGACCAGGCCAAGATCAACTCAGCCTATGAGACCGTGCCGGACGGCCGCCGCTCCCACTGGGTCAACCCGAACAACGGCAACAGCTATACGGTAACACCGCAGCGCACCTATCAGAACGATCAGGATCAGAGCTGCCGGGAAGCGGAAATCCTGGTGACCATCGACGGCAGGCCGGAGAAAATGATCCAGCGGGCCTGCAGGGACCAGTATGGCAACTGGATCGCCCAACAATAAGCACATGACAACCAGGCCCTGCCGGGGGAACGCATGAACCGATTGGCCCTGATCGACGGCATCAGACACTTCCTGGCCGAAGATATCGGCAGCGGCGATCTGACCAGCGAGTCGATCTTCAGCGATGACCAGGCAGGCCATGCCCGCTTCATCGCCAAGGCCGCGTTTGTCAGCGCCGGCATGGGCCAGGTGGCCGGCGAGGTCTTCCGGTCATGCAATGACGCCATGGTCTGCACCGCTGTGGCCGACGGCACCCGCGTCCGGGAGGGCGATGTGCTCTTCACCGCCGCCGGACCGGTCATCGATCTGCTGCGCGCCGAACGGGTTGCCCTGAATCTGGTCCAGCGGCTGTGCGGCATCGCCACCCTCACCGCCCGTTTTGTCGACCGGGTGGCGCCGCTGCCGGTCAAAATCGTTGACACCAGAAAAACCACCCCCGGACTGCGCATGCTGGAAAAATACGCGGTCCGGGCCGGCGGCGGCCACAATCATCGTTTCAACCTGGCGGACGGCATCCTGATCAAGGACAACCACATCGCGGCCTGCGGCTCCATCGGGCAGGCGGTCAGCCGGGTGCGGAAACGGGCCCCGCATACCCTGAAAATCGAGGTTGAGGCCGAAACCCTGGAACAGGTTGAGGAATGCCTGGCGGCAGGCGTCGACATCATCATGCTGGACAATATGACGCCGGAGCTGATGCGCCGGGCCGTGAGCCTGGTCAACGGCCGCCTGCGATATCAGCATGGAGCTTACGTCGTAGGCCATCTTCCGACAGATTCGTGGAAACTGAAGAGTATGAACGGGAAGGGCGGTTCGCGAACCGCCCTTCCCGTTTATCGTGAAAAGGATTTCAGTTGACGGCAGGCAGCAGATCAAGGGTGACGGACTGGGTTTCGCCGGCAAAGGACAAGGTCAGCCGCAACTGGGTCGCACTCTGCGCCTCCCCTGGAAAACCGGGGAAAAAGAGCATGCCGTAACCGATCTGGTTGGGGAGGATCTGCTTGTTGGCCAGGGTTTTCTGCGCCAGGTCCTGTTTTATCTTGCCCCTGGCGTTCTGATAGCCGCTGACCCCGCCGCCGATGGCGCCGGCAGCCGCACCGAGGGCCGCGCCCTTGCCCATCGCCTCGCCGATATTGTCGCCGGTGACGATGCCCACGGCCAGTCCGGCAATGGCGCCGGCAGCGCCGAACAGCAAAGCAGGTTTGCCGGCGCCGGCCATTGTCTCGCCGATATCAGCGTGCTTTTCCACCCGGCTGTAGGTTCGTTCCAGGGAATTGACAGGCCATGCCTGATTTTTCGCATCGATGAGAAAGGTCTGCTCGGCCAGCAGGGAGACGGGCGTTTCGCCGTCATTCTGGAAAACGACCTGCACCGGCAGAAGACCGGCGTCCCTGATGTCAAAGCCGAAGGAGTCGGCTGCCGCTTTCTTATCGGCATAGGCCGTGGCGGAAATCCGCACCCCGTTCAACACGACATAATTTTGCGTAGCTGCCGGCAGACTGACCGGCTGCACCCTTTCCTGGTAGGCGCAGGATGAGGATAAGAACAGCAGTACAGCCGCAAAAAGAAACGCAACGTGTGGAATTTTCATTTTGTCTTTCATTTCGATACCCATTGATTCATCAGCATGCTGCCCGGCCGGTCCCGAACCGGAGCCGGGAAACATGCTCCATTTCTTTGATACTATCACAATCGGCGGGGAGGAAACAAACCGCAAATCAGGAAAACGCGCGTCAGGGGAAGGCAGGGGGAAAGATTACGCGTTCCAACGCTTCAACGCTGGAACCTTGGAACGCTGAAACCTTTCATTCCTCATCAAAAAGATCCAGATCGGGATACAGCTTGCGCGCGCAGTCCGGGCAGATGCCGTGGCTGAACTCGGCAAAGGAGTGGTCTCTGATGAACAGTTCGATCTGGTTCCAGTAGCCCTTGTCATCGCGGATTTTTTTACAGGCAGCGCAGATAGGCAGCAACCCGCTCAGGGTTTTCACTTTGCAGAGTGCCTCTTCCAGCTCGACATTCACCTCTTCCAGGGCCGCGGTGCGATCCTGCACCATCTCTTCAAGATTTGCCTTGTGATTCATCAAATCCAGCTCCGCCAGCTTCCGCCTGGTGATATTCTGCATCATGACAATGATAAACATCTGGCCCTGATCAAAAAAAGAGACGAATTTCAACAGCAGATACCGGTCATGCATGATGACCGGCACATCTTCGCCGATTTCAACCCGGCCTTCCGCCTGCCCGACAAGAAGCCCGCTGATCAGCGGCCGGAATTGTTCGGCAAACAAATCGGGGAAAAAGGCGGAAAGCACCCGTTCTTCCGGCAGCTCCAACAGCCGGTACGCGGCAGGATTGGCAAAAATGACCTGCCCCTCGGCGTTCAGCTCCAGCAGTCCCTCATCGATATTGTTTAAGGTCACCTCCAGATGTTTTTTCGTGGCCAGCAGTTCCTTGGTTATTGCCCGTTCAAACAGATTTTCTTCCCCGAAAATCTTGCGGCCCAGCAGATCGGTGTCCTTATTTTCCCAGTGCTCCAGGACCTGGGCAAGATGCGCATACATGATCCTGGCCGGTCCTTTGGCAATACAGGCATTGGCGCCGAATGACAGAAAATCGATTTTTTCCTCCGCGGCGATGGCGGAAATGATCACCAGAAAGAGGGAATCATACTCCGGTATCCGGCGGATGATGCGGCACAGCTTTTCGCCGTTGATCTGCGGCATGATCAGATCGACCAGCATGACGTCCGGCCGGAAGGACTCCAGCTGGTCCAGGGCCGCCAGACCGTCTTCCGCGCTGGCAATGGTGTATCCCTCCTGCTGCAGAAAAGCGCTCAGCAGTCGCACCATCATCCTGTTGTTGTCCACGATCAGCACTTTCTTTTTCATGATATTTTCTCGCGGGCATGCCGTGTTCAGCGGCCCTCTTCCTCTTCGGCACGGGTCATGGCAATGGGCGAGATCCACTGATCATACTGGTCCGCCGTCACATCGCCCGAGGCAAGCGCCGCCTCGCGCAGGGAAAGGCCCCCATGGTGCGCTGCCTTGGCAATCTTCGCCGCCTTGTCGTAGCCGATATGACGGTTCAGGGCGGTGACCAGCATCAGATTCTTGTCCAGGTTTTCGCGGATCTTGGCCAGGTTGGGGGCAATGCCCAGGGCGCAGTTATCGTTAAAGGCGAGACAGGCGTCAGCCAGCAGCTCAATGCTTTCCAGCACGTTGTGCACCATCACCGGTTTATAGACGTTCAGCTGGAAATTGCCCTGGCTGCCGGCAAAGGCCACGGCCGCATCATTGCCGAACACCTGCACGCACACCATGGTCAGGGCCTCGCACTGGGTCGGGTTGACCTTGCCCGGCATGATGGAGGAGCCGGGCTCGTTTTCCGGAATAATCAATTCGCCGATGCCGCAGCGGGGGCCGCTGGCCAGCCAGCGCACATCATTGGCCAGTTTCATCAAACCGCCGGACAGGGTGCGCAGGGCGGCCGAGACCTGCACAAGGGCATCGTGGGCGGAGAGGGCGAAAAACCTGTTGGCCGCGGAACGGAAAGGACAACCGGTCAGGTCGGCGATATAACGGGCCGCCGCATCCCCGAACCGCGGATGGGCATTCAGCCCCGTGCCCACGGCCGTACCGCCGATGGCCAGATCATACAGTCCGTCCACGGCGCTCCGTATTGCCGCCAGTCCGAAATCGAGCTGGGCAACCCAGGCGCCGATCTCCTGGCCCAGGGTGACCGGCGTCGCATCCTGCAGATGGGTGCGGCCGGTCTTGACAATGTCCTGATACGCCTCGGCCTTGGCGGCCAGGGTGTCGCGCAGCCGGGTTACTGCCGGGAAGAGTCGCTGCTGCAGCTCTTCCGCCGCTGCAATGTGCATGGCGGTCGGGAAGGTGTCATTGGAGGACTGGCCGCGGTTGACATGATCGTTCGGATGCACCGGTTTTTTCGTCCCGACGGTGCCGCCGGCCAGTTCAATGGCCCGGTTGGAGATGACCTCGTTGGCGTTCATATTGGACTGGGTGCCGGAGCCGGTCTGAAAGACAACCAGGGGGAAATGGCTGTCCAGCCGGCCGGCAATGACCTCGTCCGCCGCGGTCATGATCAGGGCGGCAATGTCAGGGGCCAGTTCGCCGAGCTCGGCGTTGGCCTGGGCCGCCGCCTTCTTCAGGATGCCCAGGGCCCGGATCATCGGCCGCTGCCAGCGGAAACGGTCGACGCCGATGGGAAAATTCAATATGGAGCGCTGGGTCTGCGCCCCCCAGTAACGGTCAACAGACACCTCAACAGGTCCCATCGAGTCGGTTTCGGTTCGTGTGCTGGTCATGGCTGTTCCTTTATTATGCAGGGGCGGTTTGGAACCGCCCCCTACTTTGATTTCTTGAATTTTTTCATATCGTTTTTATGGTAGAGATCAAAGAAGATCACACTGTTGTCCGGGATGGTCTGGCAGTTTTCACACACCTTTTCCTGCCGCTGATTTTCTTTACGGCACTCCCGGCACCAGTAATAGATGATCCGGTAGTCTCTCCGTCCCACATACTTCTTGAAACGGCCCCGGTACACGCCATGCATTTTGCCGTCCGCATCGCCGGGCTCGTCAAGCAGCCGGTCGATCACTTTCATGATGCGGTCGTAGCCGGGCGGATCACTGTCTTTCACCTGCTCAAGTTTCTTGCTGAACAGCTCTGTCGGCTTGAAGAGGTTCACGTGCTGCTGCATGGATGTGCTTTTCCCCGGGCCAAAACTTTGATCTGTGCTGCCGTTATGTGATCAATGACAATGGTCAGATTGTACTCTTTTTTCGGAGCGGCGGGCAGAAATTTTTCAGAGCGAGGATTCTTCTATTGCGGATCGCGGATTGCGGATTGAACATCATCCCTGGAGGGCGGTTCGCGAACCGCCCTTCTGCCATCCGCTATGAGCCATGAACCCCTATTGCCTCTTGCCTGTTGCCTTTTATTCTTTCCAATCCGCAATCCGAAATCCGCAATCCGAAATCCCCTATGATTCCCCACCCACAACATAATAGACCACATAATGCCAGGAGGAAAGAAGGACAAAAAGGACGAGCAGGACCAGGGAGCAGGACAAAGAGAAACGGCGCAGCCGGGCCGTGGCGCCGGCAAGTCCCGCGGTATGGCGCAGCAGGACGGCCATGACGGTGACGCCGGCGGCAAAGGTTGCCAGGATGAGCGAGGCAAAGAGCGGATAGCCGATGAAGTCGTATTCCGGCTTCAGAATGCAGAACGGACAATGATGATAGGGCATGGCATAGATGTAGGAAGAAATCACCGTGGTGATCACCACCAGGGACAGGAGAAAAAAAACAACCCAGACCAGGCCGTAGAGAGAGGTCACGGCCACGGCTGTCTTTTCCGTTGCCCGCTGCCATAGCCCAAGGCCAAAAAGCAAAATTGCCAGGCCGTAGAAAAAAAACATGGGCCGTGCACCGGCATACCCTGCCAGGAGATTGGTGTCGGGCTGCTGCGCCCCGCCAAAGACCACGGCACAGCAGGAGGTGATGATATCCGGCCGCAGGTTTGCCAGGTAGAGGGTCTGCAGACCGATCTCCAGCAGCAGAAACGGAAAAAGCGCCAGCAGCAAGCAATATTTCAGCCGCACCAGCGGATAGGAGGGCGAGCGGATATCCAGTTGGTGGAGAACAATCCAGAAGCCGTAGAGAAAAATGCCGCAGAGCTTGACCAGCAGCAGCGGCACGCCGTAGCCATTGGCCAGCAGCGAGCCGGTGGCGCACATGGCGCCGACGATCAGCCCGGCAAAATGGTCGGCCGCCATGACAAATACGAGCAGCGAGACAATCTGGAAACCAAGGCCATACTCGACCAGGGTGGAGGAAAGCCATATTTCATTCTCCAGCCGGATCTGCCGGGCGGTATCAGCTCCGGGCCGCCAGTGGCGCAGCACGCGCAGGGCGGTACGGAAGGCCGTGCCCACCAGAAAGAGCACGCAGAGGCTGATGATGCCAAGGGCGATGCTCCAGGAGTTAACCAGCATGGGCGCTCCTCCGGCGAATGCAGGCGGCGGGAAATGAAGACAGGCTACACCAGGCGGCCATCGCGGATATCAATGATGCGGTCGACCGCGGCGTGCTCGGCCACCAGCGGGTCATGGGAGGTGAGCACCACGGTCTTGCCCGCCCGCTTCAGCTAGCCGGCGATCTGCATGAACTCCAGACTGCGTTGCGTATCCAGATGGGCGGTCGGCTCATCGGCCAGCAGAAAGGGCGGGTCATTGATCAGGGCCCGGGCAATGGCCACCCGCTGCAGTTCGCCGCCGGAGATCTGCCCGGCCGGAAAGTCCCGGCGGTGTTCCAGGCCCAGCTTCGCCAGCAGAGGCATGGCCCGCTGCAGCCGATGTTTCGGAGCAATGCCCAGCGGCAGCAGCGGCAGGGTGATATTTTCCAGCACGGTGAGCTGCGGCAGCACATTGAAACGCTGGAAGATGAAACCGATCATCTCCCGGCGACAGCGGCCGAGAAAATGGTCCGGCAGCCTGGAGATCTGTTGGCCGCCGATCACGGCCCTGCCGCTGGTGGGCGGGAAGACGCAGCCGATAATGGCCAGCAGGGTGCTTTTGCCGGAGCCGCTCGGGCCGCGCAGACAGACCATGCTGCCCGCCGCAATGGTGAGGGAGACGGCGCGCAGGGCCGTGACCTCGTTGGCCAGGCCATGGTTATACACCTTGCACACCTCCTGCAGCTCGATGGTCATCGTCTCGCTCCCGGCCGGCATCAAATGACCGTGTCCGCCCTGATCACGGCGCTGCGCCAGGCCGGAATAATGGTGGCGGCAAGGTAGGGCAGCACGGAACAGGAAAAAATGAGCAGCAGATCCGGCAGATGCAGGCCGGGCGTCAGATGCAGCTCGGGCCGCAGCACCGACCAGCCGAGCAGAATGGGGGTGAAGAGACTGCCGTCAAAAAAGGCGACATGGAGATAGGCCAGGGTCAGGCCGCAGCCAAAGGCAAGCCCCGCCACCACCCCGCTCTCCCAGAAACGCAGGGTAAGAATGTCGCTGGTCTGAAAGCCGATGAATTTCAGGATGCCGATTTCGCGCTTCTCCTCCTGGGAAAGGCCTGAGGCCTTGTCCGAGGCGAGAATGACAAAGGAGGCCAGGGCCGCAAGCAGACAGACCGAACCGAAGCCGCTGCGCCAGCCGAAAACCACCTGATATGTCTTGCGGATCTGGGCGCGGGTCAGCACCCGGCAGTCAGGGAAGCGGGCGGTGATTTTTTCGGCGACATTCTCGATTTCCACGGGATTGGCCACCTCAATGGCGATATCGGTGACCATGGCCGCCGGCATGGCAAAGAGATGGCGGGCATCGGCAAGACCCATGAGGAGCAGATCGCCGGTGACGATATTGGTGTCGCTGCTGAACTGACCGCTGATCTGAAAGGAGGCCTGGGACAGGTCCGGCCGGAACAGGGTGAAGGAACGGCGCTCGCCGAGCCCCAGACTCTGCCGCACCGCCTGACTTACCACAACCTGGCCGCTTTCCCCGGCCGCGGGCCACGCCCCGGCGGCCAGGGTCGTTACCGGCAGCGCGGCGATCTCCTCGGCCGTCAGCCCCAGCACCGTATAGTTGGCGCCGTTGACATGATCAAAATAGTAGCCCCAGATGCGGGGCCGGACCGTGCTGACCCCGAACATGGCGGTCAGCTCATTGATCCGCTCCTCGGGCACGGGCACCTGCCGGCCGGCCAGCAGCCGCTGGAGCGTGATATGCGGGGCAAAAACCAGCAGCTGTTCGGCGGATGACTCCAGGGCCCCGGTCAGCAGCTGAAAAGAGGCGAGCAGAAAGATGACAAAGGTGAAGACAGCCAGCACGGCGCCGTTCTTCAGCCGGTGTCGCCACAGGCCGGCCAGGGCATAATCGAGCAGATTGAGGTGACGCTGCAGCGGATTGCCGGTCATAACGGTCAGGGGCGGCGGCCGGCGGTCTGTTCCACCGGTCGCCAGAAGGAGCCGGAGGGGAAATGTTCGATGGCGCCGGGATGGTCCATGAAGGGGGCCACGCTGTCGCTTGCCGCCGGATGCCTGGTGTAGCGGGCCTCGGTTGCCACGCACAGATCGGTGAGCCCGAGACCGGCAACAGCGGTCTGCTGCCGGGCGACACCCGCTGCGCGGGCCTGGCCGGTCATCTGCCGGTTGGCCAGCAGGCAGGCGTCAACCGCACCGATCAGCAGGAAAATAATGAAAAGATAAGAGGATGGCCGCATCAGGATGCCCGGCTATTTTGCCATGGGGCCTTTCATCTTGTGCATGCCGCGCATGGACTCGACCATTTCCGCGGTGATTTCGTCAAAGGTCAGCACCCTGCTGCCATGATGATCCTTCAGAAAATTGTCGGCCGCGGCCCGGTCCGTGAAAGGAATGAATTCCTCGCCCATGGGGCCGTAGATATCGCTGCCGACCACATAAAAGGCCTGGCGGCCGTCGAGCCATTCCAGGGTATAATAATCCTTGACCCAGATCTCCACTGCCGTGAGCTTGCCGTCCGCACCAAAGGAGGCGGGAGCAAAGTAAAAGGCCATGAGGTCCTTGACCCCGTCAAAAAACCGCACCTTGCCTGTTTTATCCAGCAGTTGGGTGACCCAGTTCGGATATTTCGCCACAAACATGCCGCAGACCACGCACCGCTCACTGCTGCCGGCCTTGTCGAGCGGCGCAGCCCAGCCAGGGGCGACAGTAGCGGCAGAAAGCAACAGCGCCAGCAAACCGTGCAGAAATCGATCCCTCTTCATTTCTCCCCTCCGTTTTCAAGATATTTATTGATGAGTTCCTCAAGTTCGGCCCGGCCCACTCCGCCGAGCATGGCGGCCACGATCTTCTGCTGCGGGTCGATGATTATGGTCTGCGGCACCACCTTCACCCTGTACTGCCCGGCGACGCGGCCCCCTTCATCCATGGCCACGGGAAACGGGATCGCCAGTTCCCGGACAAACTGCGTGACCTCCGCCGCAGAGGCGCCGGTGTTCAGGTACACCACCCGCAGCCCCTGTTCCTTATATTTATTGAAATAGTCGTTAAAAACCGGGGTATCGGCCCGGCAGTACTGACAATCCGTGCTCCAGAAGCGCAAGATGACGGGATGGCCGGCCCGGTCCCGCAGACGAAACCGGTCGCCGCGCATATCGATTACGGTGAAATCCGGGGCCATGTCGCCGACAACAAGGGGACCGCGCTCCGGGCTCTGCCCGCATGCCCCCAGCAACACTATAGCAAGGGCGGCGAATAGAATGGAAATTTTTTGCGAAGGAAACATATCTTTATAGTGAGGAGTTAGGAGTGAGGAGTGAGGAGTTAAAGGCAAAAGGCAAAAGGCAAAAGGCAAAAGGCAAAAAAAATAATCCATAT
>JACQYM010000119.1 GCA_016208225.1 Deltaproteobacteria bacterium
AGCTGGCGGGAGAGGTCAGGGGCCTGGGGCTGATCCGGGGGCTGGTGCTGACCGGCCGGGGTGCGGCCCTGGGGGCGGAGATGGTGAAGGGGCTTTTTGCCAGGGGAGTGCTGGCCAATTTTGCCGGCGGCGTGGCCCTGCGTTTTATCCCGCCGCTGATCGTCAGTGAAAGCGAGATTGACGCCATGCTGCGCAGCCTCGAGGATGTTTTGGCAGCCCAGTAAGCTTGCCTGAAAACAGGCGGTTTTCGGTTTCGCCTGCTGACTCCTGAATTCTGTCTTCTGACTCCTGCATCGTCACGAAATGCAATGGTTATTTCATAGCGGCCCCTGAAAACCGGAACCGCAAAAGGATGCTCAACAGGGAAAAAAAACTTCCCAAAGGAATACTTTTTTTGTATTGATTACCGCTTAAGTTATAACCTCTCGTCAACCGTAAACGAGCCTTGGAGCCCACAGAATCGGCGGAGCACGGCACATGCTCTGCTGCAAAGCCTGTGGGCTCTCTGGTTCAGGTATATTTGTGAGAAATGTATGTCAAATCATCTACTGAGCCTGTGGGATTGCGATAAGCAGCAGCTTCTTTCTTATATCAAGCGGGCCTTGCAGCTGAAAAAGGAAGCGCGCGAGGGCATCCGCCATCACCAGCTGGCCGGCAAAGTCATCGGCTTGATTTTTGAGAAGCCGTCGACCAGGACCCGCGTCTCTTTTGAGTCTGCCATGTACGGGCTCGGCGGCCAGGTCATCTATCTCTCCAGCCGCGACACGCAGCTGGCCCGCCATGAGCCGCTCAAGGACATGGCCCGGGTGATGGCCCGTTATGTCAACGGCATTGTGGTGCGCACCTTCGGCCAGCAGGTGGTGGAGGAGCTGGGCCGTTATTCCACGGTGCCGGTCATCAATGCCCTGACCGATCTCTTTCATCCCTGCCAGGTGTTGAGCGACATCATGACCGTGCAGGAGGCGAAGGGGGAAATCGATGCCCTGAAAATCGCCTGGGTCGGGGACGGCAATAACATGGCCAACACCTGGATCCAGGCCGCCTGCCGCCTGGGCTTCGAATTGAAGCTGGCCTGCCCGCCGGGGTATGGCCCGGACCCGCAGATTCTGGCGGCGGCCCTGGCGGAGGCGGTGAAGCCGATCACCCTGCTCCAGGACCCGGCTGAGGCGGTGCGTGATGCGGATGTGATCAACTGTGACGTGTGGGCCAGCATGGGGCATGAGCATGAGCAGGAGGAAAGGGCGGGAATTTTCCAGCCCTACCAGGTGAATGCGGCGCTGCTGGCCCAGGCCAAGGCGGACACCGTGGTCCTCCATTGCCTGCCGGCCCACCGGGGCGAGGAGATCACGGATGATGTGCTGGAAGGCAGGCAGTGCAGGGCGTTTGACCAGGCGGAAAACAAAATGCATATCCATAAGGCGATTTTGGAAAAACATCTATTGGCAGCGGGGTAAAGGAGTTTTTCATGGCAGGGGACATTAAAAAAATAGTGCTGGCCTACTCCGGCGGTCTCGACACATCGGTGATCCTGAAATGGCTGCAGGAGGAGTATCAGTGTCCGGTGGTGGCCTATGCCGCTGATATCGGCCAGGAAGAGGACTGGGACAAGGTGCGGCTGAAAGGTTTGGCAACCGGGGCCGAGAAGGTGATCATCTCCGACATGAAAGAGGAGTTCGCCCGTGACTATGTCTTTCCCGCCTTTCGGGCCAATGCCATTTACGAGGGCTCCTATCTGCTCGGCACCTCCCTGGCCCGGCCGGTGATCGCCAGGGAGCAGGTGCGCATTGCCCATGCGGAGCAGGCGGACTCGGTGAGCCACGGCGCCACGGGCAAGGGTAATGATCAGGTGCGCTTCGAGATGGCCTATCTGGCCATTGATCCGAAGCTGACCATCATCGCGCCCTGGCGCATCTGGAAGCTCAACTCCAGGACCAAGCTCATCGCCTATGCCGAAAAGCACGGCATCCCGATCCCGGTGACCAAGGAGAAGCCCTACAGCTCCGATGAAAACCTGTTGCATATCAGTTTTGAGGGGGGCATCCTGGAAGATCCGTGGCAGGAACCGGAGGCGTCGATGTTCAAGATTACCCGCTCCCCGGAGCAGGCGCCGGACAAACCCTCCTATATCGAACTGACCTTTGCCCAGGGCAATCCGGTGGCCATCGATGGCGAGCAGCTGTCCCCGGCCGCCATGCTGGGCCGGCTCAACGCACTGGGCGGGGTGAACGGCATCGGCCGCCTTGACCTGGTGGAAAACCGGTTTGTCGGCATGAAGTCCCGCGGCGTCTATGAAACCCCCGGCGGCACCATTCTGCGCATCGCCCACCGGGACCTGGAAACCATCACCCTGGACCGGGAGGTGATGAAGATCCGCGACAGCCTGGTGCCCCGCTATTCCGAGCTGATTTACAACGGCTTCTGGTTCTCGCCGGAGATGCGGCTGCTGCAGAAGACCATGGATACGGCCCAGGAGACGGTGAGCGGCGTGGTGCGGCTGAAACTCTACAAGGGCAACTGCACGCCGGTGGGCCGCAAGTCGGACCAGTCGCTGTATCAGGCGAGTTTCGCCACCTTTGAAGAGGATGAGGTTTACACCCAGGCGGATGCCGGCGGCTTTATCCGGCTCAATGCCCTGCGCATGACCATGCAGGCTTTAAGGAGGGTCTGATTGGTCTGACTGGTCTGACTGGTCTGACTGGTCCGACTGGTCTAACTGGTCTAACTGGTCTGATTGGTCGAACGGTTTGTCGGATTACGCTGCGCTAATCCGACCTACGATTTATGAACAATATGACCATCGGCGAGTAGGAGCGGGCCTTGCCCGCGACAATGGTGTTTCCGCAGGAGCAAAAGATCGCGGGCAAGGCCCGCTCC
>JACQYM010000246.1 GCA_016208225.1 Deltaproteobacteria bacterium
CACAAGCAGTTGTATGATGGCCAGGCGCTCGGCTATTGAATCTATAGGCGGATTTGATGAAAATTTTATCTTTAACCACGCTGACGGAGATTTATTTATCCGGTTAAAAAAACGCGGCTATAAAATTATCGTGGCCAATTACCGGACACGGTATGGCGAAATCGATCTCATTGCCAGGGACGGGGCAACGCTGGTTTTTATCGAGGTCAAGACCCGCACCGATGAACAGTTCGGTTCCCCCTATGAGGCGCTGACCCCGCGCAAATGCCTCAATATCGGCAAGGTGGCGCTTGAGTATCTGCTCAAACACGGCGGCCCGGAGCAGGCGGCCCGTTTTGATGTCGTCTCGGTGCGCCCTGGGAAGGCGACGGAGGTAGAGCTTGTGCAGAACGCATTTGACTTTCAGGGGCACCAATGATGATGGCTGCGCCAATTTTTTGCCGGGGAAATTCGTAAACAGATGAAACCGCTTGCCATAACCATGGGGTGCCCGGTGGGCATCGGCCCGGAAATCATTCTGAAATTTTTTGCCGCGGCCGACTCTGCCGGGGACCGGGACATGCCGGCCGTGGTGGTGGGCGATCCCGCTGTGCTGGCCTGGTGCGGCCGCAGCCTTGGCCTGGCGGCGGATGTTGTCGCCTGGCAGCCCGGGGAGCCGGTGCCGGCCCGCGCCATCCCCGTCTTCCGCCCCCCGGATCTGCCCAAGCTTTTACCGCAAAATCTTGTCTGGGGCCGGCCGGACCGGCAGACCGGCCTGGCCATGGGCCGCGCCATCGAGGCCGCCGTCCATGGCATCCTGGACCATGTTTTCAGCGGCATGGTCACCTGCCCCATTGCCAAAAAGTCCCTGCATGCGGCGGGCTACACCTTCCCCGGCCACACCGAAATGCTCGCCTCCCTGTGCCGCAGCCGGGAGTATGCCATGATGATGGCGGGCGACAGGCTGCGCGTCACCCTGGTCACCATCCATACCCCGCTGCGGGATGTGCCCGCCTCGTTAACCACGGAAAAAATCCATAAACTGATCGAAATGACGGCAACATCGCTGCAGCGTGACTTCGCCGTCAGCCGGCCCCGTCTGGCCGTGGCCGCCCTCAACCCCCATGCCGGCGAGGCGGGCATGTTCGGCAGCGAGGAAGAGCTGGTCATCAGCCCGGCCATCCGGCTGGCCAGGCAGGACGGCTGGCTGGCGGACGGCCCCTATCCGGCGGATACGGTATTTTTCAAGGCCGCAGCCGGTGATTATGATGCGGTGGTGTGCATGTACCATGACCAGGGGTTGATTCCTTTCAAGCTGCTCCATTTCAAGGACGGCGTCAATGTCACCATCGGTCTTCCCCTGGTCCGCACCTCGGTGGACCACGGCACGGCCTACGATATCGCCGGCAAGGGCCTGGCGGACCCGGCCAGTCTGGCGGCAGCGGTGCGGATGGCGTGCGCCATCATTGCCGGCAGGAACAGGGCCGGCGCATGACACAAGGAGTGGGGCTCTGCGGCAGCCATCGCACCGGCAAAACCACCCTGGCCCGGGAGATTGCCTCCCGGACGGGGATGACGTTTGTGCAGACGGCCACGAGCGATGTTTTTGCCAGAAACGGCCTGCATCCCTCCGCCGCCATGGATTTCACCACCCGTCTCTGGATTCAGCACAAGGTGGTGGAGGCGGCGGAAGCTGTCTGGCAAGGGGCCGCAGGCGTCTTTATCAGCGACCGCACCCCCATTGACATGATGGCCTATACCCTGGCTGATATTCAGGGCGGCACGGCGGTCGATTTTACCGAACTTGCCGGCTATCTGGACCACTGTTTTACGGTCACCAACCGCTATTTTTCGCAGCTGGTGGTGATCCAGCCCTCCATCCCCCTGGTGCATGAAGAGGGCAAGGCTGCTTTGAATAGGGCCTATATGGAGCACCTGAACGTACTGATCAAAGGTCTCTGCTGCGATGAACGGCTCGCCTGCCGGGTGCAATTTATGGCGCGGGCCGTTGTTGATCTGGACGAACGGGTCGGCCAGGTGCTGCAGCTTGCCGGCGTCCGGCCGTGCTGAAACTCCGCCGTTGCCGTATTCCTGCGCCGCCGGCATTAATGATGGAATTCCTCGCCGGTGAATGGTAGAATGTCACCTGCGGCTGACGGAAAGTTGATGAACAGGAGAACAGACCCTGCTGATCCGATGTCTGCCGATTATACACAGCTCACCCGGTCAACTTTCAATCCAATAATGTGCAATCCCTGCTTATGATGAAAAACAATATTTTCACCCCTGCTTTCTGGAAAAGGCACCTTGCCTCGGCCGGAGTCATATGGCTGTCACTGCTCTTCTTTGTCGGCAACAGCTCCTGTTCGGGGGGCAGTCACGCCATGAACGACGCCATGGGGCTGGATGCGGCCATCACTGCCGAGACGAGCACGGGCGACAGTGACGGCGAGGAGCCCGCTGATTCGGCCTGCGCCTACTTTTATTTTCTGTGGGGGAAATCGGCTGAATCCGAAGAACGGTATGAGGAGGCGCTGGAGGCGTATGAGAAGGCCCTGGTCTGCGATCCGGCTGCCGACTACGTCAGCCAGAAACTGGCCATCCTGCTGGTCAACATGGGCAAAAAGGAACAGGCCGTCGTGCAGCTCGAGAAGATGATCGCCGATGACCCGGCCAATATCCCGCACAGGCTGCTGCTGGGCAATATCTACAGTTCCATGGACCGCGGCCGGGAGGCGCGGGCCGTCTACGAGGCGGTCCTGCAGATTGTGCCGGACCACACCCAGGCGATGCTGATGCTGGGCGCCCTCTATGCCCGGGACCGGGAATACGTGGAGGCCCAGAAGATCCTGGAAAGGCTGGTGCAGGTCGATGAGAAATCGTACACCGGCTACAGCTATCTGGCCAAGCTCTATCGGGAGATGAATTTTTACGACAAGGCCCTGGCCACCTACGACAAGGCCCTGCAGCTGAACTGGTCGCCCATGCTGGCCTATGAAGCGGCCGATCTTTACGAATACCGGGAGAGATACGATGAGGCCATTGCCATCTACAAGCGGCTGCTGGAAGAGGATGAGGCCAATACCAAAGTCCGCGGCCGTCTGTCGCGTCTCTATCTGATCCAGGGCAAGATCGAGGAAGCCCTGACCGAACTCCGGGAGCTCGCCATCGGCCGGGTGCTGCTGGATGAAAAAAGGTACCCGGAAGCGATCGAACTCTTCGAGCAGATGCTCAGCCAGGGGGATAATCAGGATGTGGCCCGCTCCATGCTGGCCCTGACCTACTACGAGTCGGGCGATACGGAAAAGGCAAAAAATATTCTGGCCGAGGTGCCGGCCTCCAGCAAGGATTACGAGAATTCCATTCTCATGCTGGCCCAGATCCTGCTCGATGAAAAGGACCAGCAGCGCGCCGCCGCCCTGCTGCGCAATGTCATTGCCGGGGAGGACACCAGGCGCCCCACCTTTTATTTTCTGCTGGCCGGACTGCTGCGGGAACAGGGGGACACTGCCGGGGGCCGGGAAATTTTTGAACAGGCCCAGCAGGCCTTTCCCGGCAACGAGAAGGTCTATTTCGAATATGCCCTTTATCTTGAGCGGCAGGGCGACCTTGATGCCGCGCTGGCGAAAATGGAGCAGGTGCTGGCCATCAATCCGGATGAGGCCTATGCCCTGAATTTTGTCGGCTACTCCTGGGCGGAGCGGAATATGAACCTGGAAAAGGCCCTGGAGTACGTGAAGAGGGCCGTGGAATTAAAGCCGGAGGACGGCTTTGTCCGTGATTCCCTGGGCTGGGTTTATTATAAGATGGGCCGGTTTGCCGAGGCGGTGACGGAGCTTGAGGCCGCCGCCGCGATGCAGCCTGATGATCCGACCATTCAGGAACATCTGGGGGATGCGGCTCAGAAGGCGGGGCAACTGGAAAAAGCGGTGGCCGCCTACGAAAAGGCGGTGAATCTGTACACGGATGACGTGAAAAAGGCCCATGCCCTGGCCGAGCTCAAGGCGCTGCAACACCGTGACCAGGAATAATGGCCAGGCGGGTCTGCGGCCCGCCGTACTGTTCGGGCAGAGCGCCGTTCTCTGGCTGTGTCTGCTGCTGGGCGGCTGTGCGATGCTGCCCAGGACCGTGGCGGTCTCTGCCGGCAAGAAGGAGCGGCTTACCGCCGAGTTTACGGCGATGGTGGCCCGGCAGCAGGAGTGCAACTGCTGCCTCGACGCCCAGGCCGTGGTCGCCTTTTCCTCCATCTGGCAGAAGGGGACCCTCAGCGGGTATCTGCAGGCCATGTCCCCTTCCTATCTGAAATTCATGGCGCTGAACCCGCTGGGCCAGACCATGGTGATCTTTGTCACGGACGGCGATTTTTTCCGGTATGTCTCCGTGCTTGATGCCAAACAGCATGAGGGCAGCGTGGCCGGCACCACCTACGCCAAATACGCACCCGCCGGTTTTCTGCCGGAGCACGGCTTCTACTGGCTCATCGGCCGTCTTTATCCGGGCCGCATCAAGATCCTGGAGGTGAGCCGCGACCTGGAGAATGAAGGCTACTGGTTTGAAATCAGCTACGGCAACGGCACGCGCAGCATCGTGCTCTATGCGGAAGAGCAGGGGGTCCTGCTGCGCCATATCGTGGTCAACGACAAGGGTGAAAAAATCTTCAATGTCCTGTACGGGGACTATACCAACAGTTCCTGCCCGCTGCCGGGCAAGATCACCGTGACCTCGCTGATCCATAACAGCACCATGGAGATCCGCCTCACCGACTGGCTGGATTCCCCCTCGTTTACCAAAGAGGATTTCAGCTATGATGCGCCCCCCTCCTTTGAAAGAGTCTTTGTCCAGTGAACCGGGATCAGTTTCTGCCGCTTGTCCGCAAACCGGGGCGCTACAGCGGCAATGAATTCAACCGCATAAAAAAGCCATGGGACAGCGCGGCGCTGCGCATCGTGCTCTCCTTTCCCGATCTCTATGAAATCGGCATGTCCCATCAGGGGCTGCAGATTCTCTACCAGCTGATCAACAGCCGCGCCGACCTGCTGGCCGAGAGGGTCTATGCCCCGGACACCGATCTGGAACAGCTGCTGGCCGACAGCGGCGCCCCCCTTTTCTCCCTGGAGTCGGGAAGGCCGGTGGCGGATTTTGACATGCTGGCCATTACCCTGCCCTATGAACTCTGCTACACCAATATCCTGACGATTCTGGCCCGTACCGGCCTACCCTTTTTTGCCCGGGAGAGGGATGAAAGCCATCCCCTGGTTTTCGGCGGCGGTCCCTGCGCCTTCCATCCCGAACCGGTTGCCGATTTTTTTGACGCCATCCTGCTCGGCGACGGGGAAGAGGCCATTTTTGATATTGCCGATCTGCTGGCTGCGGCCAAAAGCGGGCAATGGTCCCGGGCCCGGCTGCTCGACCGGCTGACGGAGATCGAGGGGGTCTATGTTCCCTCCCTGTTTACGCCCCGCTACGATGACAACGGCAATTTCGCCGGGCTCACGGCGTTGAAGGCGGGCTACGAATCGGTGCGCCGGCGGGTGCTGCCGGGTCTGTCGGGCGATGCCCAGCCGGCGCCGCTGGTGCCGCTGTTTAAAATCGTCCATGACCGGCTGGGCATTGAAATCGCCCGGGGCTGCACCCGGGGCTGCCGTTTCTGCCAGGCGGGCGTCATCTACCGGCCGGTGCGGGAGAGAAGTCCGGAGGAGGTCATGGAGCTGGCCAGGGCCGGCATCGCCGCCACCGGCTTTGAAGAGCTGGCCCTGCTGTCGCTGTCCAGCGGCGATTACGCCTGCCTGGCCCCCCTGCTCACCAGCCTGATGGACACCTTTGTGCCGAAACGGGTCTCCGTCTCCATGCCGTCCATGCGGGTCGGCACCCTGACCCCGGAGATCATGCGTCAGATCAAGCGGGTGCGCAAAACCGGCTTTACCGTGGCGCCCGAGGCCGGCACTGACCGGCTGCGCCGGGTCATCAACAAGGGCATCACCGAAGAGGACCTGCTCGCCACCTGTGCCTCGGCCTTTGCTCTCGGCTGGAAACTGATCAAGTTTTATTTCATGTTCGGCCTGCCCACCGAAACCGGGGAAGACCTGGCGGCCATCGGTGATCTGGCGCGCAAGGCCCTGGCCCGCAGTCCCGGCAGAAACGTCACCATCACGGTCAGCGCCGCCACCTTTGTGCCGAAACCGCACACCCCCTTCCAGTGGGAGCCGCAGCTAAGCATGGACGAGGGCTTCAACCGCATCGATGCCCTGCGCAAAAGTCTGCGCGACAAGAGGATCCAGCTGCGCTGGGGTGATCCGCGCCAGAGTTTTCTGGAGGGCGTCATGTCCCGGGGCGACCGCCGCCTGGCGCGGCTGATTGTCGCCGCCTGGCAGAACGGCGCCCGATTCGACGCCTGGAATGATCATATCAATATCCCCGCCTGGCAACGGGCGGCCGCCTCCCTCGGCCTGGAGCTGGAAAGTTACCTCCGCCGCCGCGGATTTGATGAACCTCTGCCCTGGAATCATCTTGATACGGGCCTGGATCCCGATTTTTTCCGGCAGGAGCTTGAAAAAGGATTGGCCGAAGAGTACACTCCGGACTGCCGTTCCCATGGCTGCCAGCAGTGCGGGCTCTGTGATTTCAAAACCATCAGGCCCGTGGTGCACCGCAGCAGGGAGGATACGGCCCCGCCGGAAGATCACGGGGAGGCCGCTGACGCGCAGTCGCCGCAGCCCGCGGCCCATTTTTTCTATCGCGTGCAGTACCAGCGGATCGACAAAGCCCGTTTTATCAGCCATCTGGAGATGCTCAAGCTCTTTTTCCGCATTTTCGGCCGGGCGGACCTGCCGCTCCATTTTTCCCAGGGCTTCAACCCGACGCCGAAGGTTTCCTTCAGCCCGGCCCTGCCGCTGGGCACCGAAAGCCTGGTGGAATATCTGGTGCTTGACCTGCACGAGCCCCTGGCCGAGCCGGAGGTGTGGCAGGAAAAGCTGAACAGCCGGCTGCCCGACGGCATCCGCATTACCGCCATCGAGCCGGGCCCGGAAAAGAACATCCCGGAAATGGTGGAAAGCGTCTACCTGATCGATATCGCCGGCAGCCTTGAGCAGGCCCGGGCGGCTGACTTTCTGAACTGCAGCAGTTATGTGATGGATGTAACACGCAAGAAAACAACACGACACATTGATGTCCGGCCCCAGGTAACGACCATGGAAATCGATGCCCAGGGCAGGGTGCGGCTGGCGCTGATCAGCGAAATATGCAAGGCGGGCCTGAAGCCCCTGGAAATTGTCGCCGCGGTATTTTCCTGTCCGGAAAAGGCGATCCAGCAGGCCAGGGTGCTGAAAATTGCGGAAAGAGTGATACGATAATGGCAACTGACTTAATCATTAATGCAACGTCCTTTGAGATCCGCATTGCCCTGATCGAACACGGCAATCTGGTGGAATTTTATCTGGAGCGGCCGACCGAGAAGGGGCTGGTGGGCAATATCTACAAGGGCAGGGTGGTCCGGGTGCTGCCCGGCATGCAGGCCGCCTTTGTCGATATCGGCCTGGAGCGCACCGGTTTTCTCTATGTGGATGACATACATGTCAACAAGGCGGATTTCGAGAAACGCTACCAGAATCCGGATGAGGATGAGTGCGTGTGCAACGAGGCGCCCGAGTCCCTGAGCAACCGCGTGCCCGGCAAGGGCATCGATGATCTGCTGGTGGAAGGCCAGGAACTGCTGGTGCAGATCTGCAAGGAGCCCATGGGCAGCAAAGGGGCGAGGCTGACCGGCCACATCACCCTGCCGTGCCGCAACCTGGTTTTCATGCCCATGACCGATCATATCGGCGTGTCGCGCAAAATCGAGGATGAAGAGATCCGGGAAAAGCTGCGGCGCGACATCGAGAAGCTGCGGCCGGCCGGCACGGGATTCATCGTCCGCACCGTGGCCGAAGGGGCATCCAATGAGGAGCTTGAGGCTGACATGGAGTTTCTGCTGCACCTGTGGAGCGAGATCCTTGACCGGTCCGGCAAGGCGGCGAGCATGACCCTGGTGTACGAGGATCTGGATATCATTCTGCGGGTGGTGCGCGACATCTTCTCCCCCACGGTTGACCGGGTGGTGGTGGATGACCGCCAGACCTATCAGCGGGTGGTGAATTTCGTGGAAACCTTTGTGCCCCATCTGCGGCCCAAGGTGCACTATTACGACAGCAAGACCCCGATTTTTACCGCCTACGGGGTGGAGATGGATATCAACCGGGCCCTGGCCAGAAAAATCTGGCTGCGCTGCGGCGGCTATATCATCATCGAGGCCACCGAGGCGCTCACCGTGATCGACGTCAATACCGGCCGCTATGTGGGCAAGACCGATCTGGAGGAGACCATTTTCAAGACCAACATGGAAGCGGTGAAGGAGATCGCCTATCAGCTGCGGCTGCGCAATATCGGCGGCATTGTCATCATCGATTTCATCGATATGGAAAAGGAGGAGCACCGGGAGGAGGTATTCCGGGTGCTGCACGAGGCGGTAAAAAAGGACAAGAGCCGCATCAATATCCTCAAGTTCTCGGAATTCGGACTCATTCAGCTCACCCGCAAGCGCAACCGGGATGATCTGACGCGCATCATGTGCGAGCCTTGCCTCTGCTGCAGCGGTTCAGGCAGGGTCAAATCGGCCCGTACCCTCTCCTATGAAATTTTCCGCAGTATTGCCCGGGATGCCGAAAAAATCAACGCCTCCACCGTCACGGTCAACGTGCACCCCAAGGTGGCGGCGATGATGCTCAAGGATGAGGCGGTGACCATCAAGAACCTGGAGGACGAACTCAAGATGAGCCTGGTCATTTTCCCGAACCGGGAGCTGCACATGGAAAAATATGAGATCAGCTGGGACACGGGGAAATGAGCGGTGCGGTTCTGCTGGCGCAGGGCAAGGGGAACTCCCTCCCCTTCAAGGGGAGGGCGGGGGTGGGGATGGGTTCAATTGGCCCCTGCGTTTGTTGTATCCCCATTCCCCCCATGATTGATTCTCGTGTCAGCGGCCCCAATCCTGCCGCTACTTCTCGGTAAAGGTGAATACCCCGTCCCAGTCCGGCGGCGGCGGGCTGTGCAGGAAGAATTCGCTTCTCTCCAGGTAGAGCCGGGAGAGCTTCTGCCCGTTTTTTTCATGCAGGGCGCCGAAGATCTGCCGGGCCGCCGCAAAATCCCGCTGCTGATACGCCTCGATACCCGCCAGGAAGGCGGCTGTTTCCCGGTGCAGATCCTGCCCCGGCTCTCCCTCGCAGAGCGGCTCGAAAATGTGCACCGGCCGCTGCTTGCCCTTGACCCGCACCCGGTCGACGAACCGGCAGAAGAAGCGGTCCCCCGCGGCAGCCCTGGTCGCCTCGCTGATCAGGATATGGCAGCCGTACACCTTGGTCAGTCCTTCCAGGCGGGAGGCGAGATTGACATTGTCGCCGATGACCGTGTAATCCA
>JACQYM010000120.1 GCA_016208225.1 Deltaproteobacteria bacterium
TCCCATGAGTCGCGGCCCTGGCCGTCAATCCAGATGTAGGGGGCGTTGTCGCCGCCCACCGAGTCAAAGCCGAGTGCGGTGATCTCCTTTTTGATGAGGGTCGCGTTGCGCAGGTAAGAATCGGTCAGTTCCCTGACCTGGGCCTTGCCCTCGGCACTGTAAACCGCCGCCGCCGCCTTCTGGATCGGGTAGGCGACGCCGTTGAATTTGGTGCAGTGGCGCCGGTTCCAAAGGGGGTGGAGGAGATGGCGGTTGCCACGGCTGTCAAAGGCGGCGCATTCCTTGGGCACCACCGTATAGGCGCACCGGGTGCCGGTGAAGCCCGCGGTTTTGGAGAAGCTTCTGAACTCGATGGCCACCTCTCTGGCCCCTTGCACCTCGAAAATCGACCGGGGCAGGGTCTCGTCGCGGATAAAGGCCTCGTAGGCCGCGTCAAACAGGATGAGGGCGCGGTTTTCCCGGGCATAGTCAACCCAGGTCTGCAGCTGTGCTTTGGAGATGGTGGAGCCGGTGGGGTTGTTGGGAAAGCAGAGGTAGATGAGGTCCACCGGTTCGGCGGGCAGGTCCGGCACATAGCCGTTGCCCTTGACCGATTCCAGGTAATAGATGCCCTGGTAGCGGCCGTCGGCGAAAATGCCGGTGCGGCCGGCCATGACGTTGGTGTCCAGATAGACCGGATAGACCGGGTCGGGAATGGCGATTCTGATATCGGTGGAAAAGATCTCCTGGATGTTGCCGGTATCGCACTTGGCGCCGTCGCTGACAAAAATTTCATCGGCCGCGATATCCGCTCCCCTGGCCCGGAAATCGTTTTCCGCAATGGCCTCGCGCAGAAAGGCATACCCCTGTTCCGGCCCGTAGCCGTGGAAGGTCGCCTCGGCGGCCATCTCGTCGGTGGCCGCATGCAGGGCCGCGATGCAGGCCGGGGGCAGGGCGCGGGTGACGTCGCCGATGCCCAGTTTGATGATTTCCCTGCCCGGATTGGCCTGCTGGAAGGCGGCGACGCGTTTGGCAATATCGGAAAACAGGTAGGAAGCCTGCAGTTTAAGATAATTTTCATTGATGGTGATCATATTTTTCCTCGTGTCTGTCATTGACGGGCGAAAATGCAAATGTGCGATTTATAAATCAAAGTGCATTTTCTGTCAATTGGGGCCGTGGGAAAAGAGCCGGGCGGCAGGGAGGCCTGATGCACCAGGAAGTTTCTGATCCGCCGTTTCCCGCTACTTGCCGCGGGAGGCCGACGCAAGATCATGGCCGAGCTTTGTCAAGGCGGCAACGGTTTCCGGGTTGTCCTCCAGGGTGTTGATGCCCACTTTCTCCACGGTTGCATCCGGGCCGTGGATCATCTTGAGCCCCGAAACCTGGCATTGGACGCCGGTCCCGCATTTGACGCAGGGGACATTGCCGAGCATGGCAACGCCGCCCACGTAGCGCATGCCTTCTTCCATCATATAGTTCTGAATGGCCTGGAGACCGTTTTCGCAAGCCGGCGGCATGTCCCGCCTGCCCGGCGGAATGGCGCAGGTAACAACCGCGGCCCCGGGCTTGCCGGCCATCAGGCCATGGCGGTGTCGCAGGGGGTAGAGGCGTTCCAGGAAGGCCTTGGTGCGGCTGTCCAGCGAGGAGTAGGGGGTATAGCCGCCGATAATGATGACATCCGCCTTGAAGGCCTTTTCCGCCAGCATGACGCCATCGTCGTTAATGACGCAGCGGTTGCTTTCCACGCAGCCCAGGCAGGCGTTGCAAGGGCTTATTGTATAATCGCTCAGCTTGTAAAACCACTGTTTGCGGGCCATGGTAGCATCCATGACCATCTTGACCGCACGGTCCGTGGTGCTGTTTTTGATGGGGGAACCGGATATTCCGAGCACTTTCATGGGGACATCCCTCCGAATGATCATTTATTTGTGGAGTGCGAAAAATAGGCAGGAAAGTCAGCTTCGTCAATACACTGCTGAAAACGTTGCCTTGGCGGGGAGGAAAGGTAAGGGGCTGCACTTGGCGGAGAGGGTGGGATTTGAACCCACGATACCCTCACGGGTATACCGGATTTCGAGTCCGGCTCATTCGGCCGCTCTGACACCTCTCCGTTTCTATTCAGCCGTTCTTGCAGCTTGGCACGCGATACGTAAAGACACAAGCCGTACTTGCTGTGCAATCTGTACCGCGAGCGCAATCTATGAATAAAACAAATCCATCAGAAAAACAATATAAAGAAACCGTCTGCCCGGCAGAAGTCCGGGGCAAACTGTAAAAAATTGCAGGCAAAGGGAGACTTGTCGCAGGGACTTAGAAATTTTAAAAATACCGCTTGTCTGTGTCGTCATGCCAGCATTCTGTTCAATCCCCGCTTGACGAGGGCGTTTTTAACCGGTATCCAGTGAGGACCTGGATTCCGGCTAAAAACATGCCGGAATGACGGACCCTTCGAGACGTGATAAACGGTATATCAA
The DNA here is from genome assembly GCA_016208225.1 of Deltaproteobacteria bacterium. Classification (GTDB taxonomy): domain Bacteria; phylum Desulfobacterota; class Desulfobulbia; order Desulfobulbales; family SURF-16; genus SURF-16. The sequence goes on from JACQYM010000120.1 coordinate 2,457, forward strand.
CAATTGCTTAATCCTCTTATTTGAATCCCTCCAGCCGCAGGGTGCTCTGGATCTGGTCCCGCCAGGCGGCGGGGACCCCTGCTTCGTCGGCATGATCCCGCCAGCGGGAAACCGTAGCCAGCACTTCACTGACAATGGCCCCGGCCCGCCCCCGTTTCATTGAGGCGGTTTTGGCGCAGGCTTTGAAGTCTTCCAGGGTGAAGTTGTCGCGCTTGCCGTTCATGGTCATCTGATGGCTTGCCGTCCAGGCGCCGGCAGGATTGAAGCTGTAGGTCATGTCAAAGGCCGGCGCCAGGGACCAGGCGCCGGATTTGTCCATCAGGAAGGCGATGTTTTTGACATGATCGTCCTGATTGCGGGCGATGATGTTAAAGACCATGCGGCGGAACATCTCCTCGATCGCCCCCATCGGCAAGCCGAGCTGTCTGATGACGAGCAACGCCTGCTCGTAGGAGTAAGCCCCGGCGATGTTATAGTCATAGTGCGCCAGGGCGCAAAGCGACTGCATATGGAGCTTTGCGCCGCCGGCAAGCCGGTCAAAACGCTGGCTCATAAAGTGGTGCCGGCCGTTTTCTTCGAAAAGCCGGCACTGGCTCATGGTGATGCCGGCGGCGGCAGCCATTTTCGCATAGGCATACTCAATGAGGCCGTAACCCTTCGGGGCGTCGAGTTCCTTGTCCTTATTGCCGCTGACGCCATCAAATTTGAGCAGCCAGTATTCGAACCCCGCGCCGGCCTGGATCTGTCCGGAGCGCACTTCATTGGTCGAGGGATTCCAGGCGATGATGGCCTTGGCCCTGGCGCCGCCGGCCGAAGTGCCGATCCGCAGGATGTCTTGCAGCGCCTTGTCTCTGTCTCTGCCGGCAAATGACGCGTGCAGATTGTGGCGATGCGTCAGCACCTGCGATGCGAGTTCGACAAGGGTGTCTATTTGAATACGGTTGGCCAGTCGGGCTTTGGGACCGGTTGCAGGCGCGAATTCCAGGGCGCCCATACCGCGTGTGCCCGTATAGCAGAGGCGCTCCACGGCATTGAACGATTCCGGGCTCCGCCCCAGGGTGGCGAGCCAGGCGTCAATGAGGGCATTGCCGAACTTGTCCGGCAGCGAATCCGCCAGCAGTCCGGGGAGCCCATGGAAGGTCTGTCGGGAGAGTGCTGGAAAGGTGTAAACCCGGCCGGCAAGGGGCATCATGAGCGGCGAGATCTCTATGCCGCTGCCGACAAATGCCGGATCGTACTCAAAGGCGGCAATATCAGCCCCATCAGCAAGGGAAACCGCGCCAATGGTGCGGCCCCAGAGTCTGACCTCGGCAACGGTGCTCATGCGCCGTCGCCCCAGGTCCAGGCCTTGCCGCTTGGCTTTTTCGCCTTGCGGGGCGCGGAGGCGCGCTTGCGTTCCCTGCCCTTCAGCTTCAGCAGATCCATGGGGCGGAGGCCGGGTTTGGGAACCAGACGATCCACACCCTGCAATAGATCCAGTACCCGCAATATCCGGATGACAGTTGACATCTGCACCGAATCCCCGGCCTCAATACGTTCAACGGTGCGCTTGGACACGCCGGCCTGCGCTGCCAGATCCGCCTGGGTCAACTGCCGGTCAAGCCGGCAGCGCGCCATGCGCTTTCCCATTTCCGCAAGAATGGCCTCATCCGTCAGTTGATTTGACACGTTCATAGTCGCCGTTTTTGTCGATTTGTTTAATAAAATGATGGTATTTCGTCATATACTGCGATTTACATCTCTTTGACTAAATTTAACATAAATCGATAAATTAGACGAATAAAATATATCAGCAGTAACCTCGCGCAATTCAACACTCCGAAAGGCGAGTTATTAATGAATGAGTCCCCGAATACCCTGTCCGGAGCACTGACAATTCGGCTGCGTGGCCGGCAGTCTCCCGGAAAAGAAGAATGCCGATAAAATCCCCTGAATTGTCCCGCAAAATGAGGTATTCTATCTGCTGCCAGGAGCAGGATTTGCCCGGCCGGGCACTCGCAAAAACTGGAAATTTACCGCGGAGAGCACCGCGCCCGCCGAGGCGGTTGGCCGGAATAAAAAATATTTTCTCCGTGCCCTTCGTTTACGTTGCGGCGGGAAATAGACTTGTGACGATTTCATCAACTATTACCGGTCAGAGAAAATGACGTTGGTGCGATCATTGCTGATTTTTTTATCAGGCTGCCTGTTGTGGGGCTGCTCGCCGCATGCCGTGCCATTGGAAAAGATGAGAGAAGAAGCTCGACTGACCGACACTGCATTCATCACTTTTGACGGCAGCGAACTGCCGCTGCGAACCTGGCTGCCGCCTGGGCCCCCGCAGGCCGTGCTGATCGCCCTGCACGGATATAACGACTATTCCAATTTCATCAAGGATGCGGCCGCCTGGTTCAATGCGCGGGGAATCGGCGTTTATGCCTATGATCAGCGCTGTTTCGGGGCCGCCCCCCACCGGGGAAAATGGTCCGGCCAGGAGGCAATGGCCGAGGATCTGCGCACCATCAGCGCCTTGGTGCGGCGGCGCCATCCGGGTGTCCCGCTTTTTCTGCTCGGCGACAGCATGGGCGGCGCGGTGATCATGGCCGCCGACAGGGCGGAAAATCCGCTGCCGGCGGAGGGGGTGATTCTGGTCGCTCCGGCGGTCTGGGCCCGTCCTACCATGCCGTTTTATCAGCGCTGGACCCTCTGGTTGGCGGTGCGCATCATGCCCTGGCTGCGGGTGACATCAA
>JACQYM010000247.1:0-13929 GCA_016208225.1 Deltaproteobacteria bacterium
AAAGGTGGCCAGCAGGGCGATGACAACAAAAATGGTGACAATAATTGCGGCATAGAATGATTTTCTGGAGTGGACCGGGGGGTGGCTGGCGAAGCGGCTTGTCGGCTCAATTTTTTCGTCATCGCTCAGGGCAGCAGATATCGCGGGTCTGGTTTCTTCTTCCGCCTGCGACTGCGGCAGGGGAGCGGCCATTGCCGCAGGCCCGTCCTGTATGAGGCCGATTCCGGTAATATCCCGCATGTACTGCTCTTCGGCGCTGATTTCTTCGGCAAAAAGGGATTTCATATAGCGGCCCAGCGCATTTGCCGTCGGATGCGGCCCCATCTGCTGCATGCACTCCTCAAGATCGGTCAGCATGTCGCCGCAGGTCTGGTATCGCTGCGCCGGTTCCCTGGCCAGGGCGCGCTGGAGCGTGGTCAGCAGTTTTTCCGGCAGGTCGCTCCGGATCTCCTCCGGCCTGACAAATTCCGCCTCCCGGACCTTGGCGAGAACCTGCATGGTGTCGCCGTCGAACATGCGCGTGCCGGTCACCATTTCATAGAGGATGATGCCGCAGGAAAAAATATCGGAACGATGATCAATAACCTTGCCGGCCGCCTGTTCCGGGGACATGTAGGCAACTTTGCCCTTGATCATGCCCATCTGGGTCATGGTGGTCTGGCTCTCTGCCTTGGCAATGCCGAAGTCAACGATCTTCACGTCGCCTTCATAGGTGATCAGGATATTTTGCGGGCTGATGTCGCGGTGGATGATATGCAGCGGCTTGCCCTGGAAATCTTTCAGCTTGTGCGCATAGTCGAGACCGGCGCAGATGCGGGAGACGATGAGCAGGGCGTGCTGCAATTCCAGGGGGGTGTTTTTTTCCCGGACTTTGCGGAGAAGGGCGCGACAGTCCTTGCCGAACAGATACTCCATGGCGATGAAGTAGGTGTCGCCAAGACTGCCGAAATCATAAATCTGGACGATATTCTGATGGTGGAGCAATGCCGCGAGCTTGGCCTCGTCAATAAATGATCTGACCAGCGCATCTTCGGTCGCCATGTGGGGAAGGATTTTCTTGATGGCTATCAGTTTTTCAAAGCCCTGGACGCCGGTGATCATGGCCCGGTACAGTTCGGCCATGCCGCCTGCCGCCAGTTTATCAAGCAGAATATATTTGCCGAGACGCTGTTTCTGAAAAGTAATCATGAAGAGGAAGGGTTCCGTTATATTGTTAGCGATAAAATTATTATGCTTACAAATACCCGACAGTCAAGGGGTATTTGCCTGGCAGTTTGATGCCTTGAATCCGCAAAGGCAGCTTTTTCTGACCGTATCGTCAGATTGTGCGGTTGCTCAAAAAAAACATTGAGATAGCAGCGCTTTTCTGCATACTATTTTTATAGAATTTCCGCTTACCATGAACCCCTGATTCTCAATCAACTTTCCGTACGACAACGTGCAGACCAGGCAATTGCAAGAAAAATCGCGACCATCGCTCCCCACCCGGCTCAGCATCATCATGCTGCTGCTTTTTTTCGTGGCAGTCGGTATCCCTGCCGCTTTCGTGACGCTGAAACAGCAGAAACTCCTCTTTGCCGAAACACTCCGCTCCATGGAAACCCTTGCCGGTTACGTGGCAACCGGCGTCGAAGTGCCGCTGCTGGCGGAAGATACACTGCGCCTCAATGCCGCGGCCAGGGACGCCGCCGCTGCTGACGGCGTGGAATATGTCTGTATCCTTGACAATAACCGTGTTATCCGGGCCCATACCGCCCAGATGCCGGTCGGCCGGGAATTCACCTCGTTTGCCGGCGGGACGATGGTCCGTGACAGCCGGGAGGGCCTGATCGTGCAGTATGCGGATGAGGCAGGCCGGCGGATTTACGATCTGGCCCGGCCCGTTGTCTCGCAGGACAAAACCATCGGGGTGGTGCATGTCGGCGTGTCCGGCGATTTTATCCGGCACCGGGTGCGGGCCGGGCAGATTTCCCTGCTGCTCTGGTTTCTGGTCCCCTGTCTGCTCGTGGCCGCCGCGCTGGTCTGCCTTGCCGTTCTGGGAGGGCGCCGTATCCGGACCCGGACCGCCGCTCTGGTGGACGCTGCCCTGGCGTATGGCAATGGCGACCTGCAGCACACCATTGATCGGACCGAAAACGATGAGCTGGGCGACGTGGGCCTGGCCCTGAACAGCATGGCGGAAAGGCTGGGGACCTTCTGCAATGACCAGCCACAGCTTGAAAACTATCTGAAGTTTCCCGCCCTGCACCGGATGCTCGAAGGCCCGCTGGTAAAAGGGGAAGAATATGCCGTCCGGCGGCAGGTTGCCGTGCTTATTGCCGGGATCAGGGATTACGGCCCGGATGGGGGCACGGGAAAACCGGAGGATATCGTTGTTGCCCTGAACAGGTATATCGGCATCGCCACCGATATCATCGGCAGGCATGGCGGCTATGTTGACAAAATCATCGGCGATGCGGTTGTCGGCATATTCGGCGTTTCCCTGTACCGGGAGGAGCACACGGTCCGCGCCCTCCGCGCCGCGGTCGAACTGCGGCAGACCCTGGCCGCGGCCGGACAAGACAAGCAGGAGCTGCCGGCCAACGTCTGTATCGGCCTCAGTGCGGGCGTTGTGCTGTCCGGCAACATCGGCTCCCATTCCAGAGTGGAATACGGCTCTGTGGGCGAGAGCATCAAGGAGGCCTATTCCCTCATCACTCTGGGCCGCCCCGGCGAGATCATGCTGGGCGAAGGGATTTACAGCCGGCTCCAGGATTTTGTCCGGGTTGAACCGCTGGAGCCCCAGCAGATAATCGGTGCGGCTGAACCGCTCAAAAATTACCGTTTTCTCAGTCTGTAGGCGAAAAATGCCGACCGGTACGTCACTTGAAAAAAGAAATTCTGACTTCCGAAACGGCGCTCCCTTCTCTTCACCGCGTTTCCCTGTGCGTTCCATTGACAACATAATGAAACAAATGGATGCGGTCTGGCAGCGGATCACGATGTGAAGCGGTTTCGCAACGTTCGCGCCTCGTTGTCCGTTCCTAATTGTTTTGATCTGTTTCCCGGACAGTTTCAACTCTTGGTGGTTGTCGACCCGGCTGATCGATATGTAATGAAATAATATGTCGTTTTTATTGTGAAATTGTATTCGCCGTTGTTTAAAGGTGTGAATTTTGCATTATTCATAGGCATGATTTTGCCATGCCGGACATTGATGGCCAGGAAACACCTGCGGATACCTGGAGACGCCCAGGGAAACATCCTGATCCGGAAATTTTTATGCTGCCTGACCGCGGTGCATCGGCGGCCACCGAACGCCGGCGTTCTTTGAACAGGGCAACATGTTCTTGCCGGCGATTTTTCGGATTTATGCTTCGTTGATTTCGACACCGGGGAGAGAGAATGGTTGAAATTCACGTACTGATCGTGGACGAGGATCTTGATTTCGCTGGAACTCTGTCGGAACGTCTTGAGTCGAAAGGGTTGAAGGCGGAAGCCGCCAATAACGGCAAGGATGCCCTGGCCACGGTGATCACTGCCCGTCCCGATATCGTCATCCTGGACCTGAAACTCTCTGAGCCGAATGGTCTGGATGTGCTGGAGGCGATCAAGACCTTTGATCCCGCCATTGAAGTGATAATTTTTGCCGGCCCCGGCTTCGGGGCAAGCGGCATTGAGGGTATGGAGCGCGGCGCTTTTGATTATTTCATAAAACCGATTGATCTTGATCTCCTGCTGGAGAAAATTTATCTGGCCCATGAGAAAAAGCTTGGGCCGGCCGCAATCTTCACGGTGCAATAGCAGCCTGGCAGGCGATCAACAGGCCCGCCCCATTCCGGTTACCTTTGGACGGCAATGAGCAGCGCGGTGATATTGTCCCGGCCCCCGGCTTCATTGGCCCGGAAGATCAATGCCTGGGCCGCGGTGGCGGTGTCCGGTCCGGACGCTGCAATTGCCGCGATCTCCGCCGGTTCGAGCATGGTTGTCAAACCGTCCGAACATAAGAGAAAGAGATCGCCGGCCTGGACATCCACAGAGCCGAGATCCGGTTCCACTTTCGGATGGGTGCCAATGGCCCGGCTGATGATGTTGCGCAGGTTATGCCCGCTCATTTCCGCCTTGCAGATCTTGCCCATTCTATACAGTTCATTCACCAGGGAATGGTCTTCCGTCAGCTGCTTGAGTTCCCCGGTCCGCATGAGATACAGGCGGCTGTCGCCGACATGGGCGAAATCAAGGCGGTTTTCGGTGAAATGGGCGGCAACCAGGGTTGAGCCCATAGTACGGCCCCCCGCCTTCTGGCGGACCAGGAAATTGGCAAAAGAGGTGATGCAGGCAAGCTCCGGCTTGCCCAGCATATCGGCCGTAAGCCCGAAGGGGATTGTACTGTTTTCCCGATCGGCGAGATAGTGCATGCATCGGGCCACCCCTTCCAGGGTGGTCCGGCTGGCAAGTTTTCCTTCATCCAGACCGCCCATGCCGTCCGCCAGGCAGAATAAGCGCTGTTTTTCCATGATCAGGAAATCATCCTCGTTATCGGTGCGCATCCGTCCCTGGTCTGAAATACCGGCGTAGGAGAGGTGAAAAGCGCCCCATTCGACGCTGCCGTCCTGCCTTTTCATGCCTCACTCCTCAATGTTGCACCGCGGAATACCCAGGGTCACAGGGAATATTTTCATTACACGCAGTTATCTCTGTGGTCTCCGTGGTTGATTTTCAGTTTTTGCACGATCATCATGCGCCGATGATCTTCACCAGCACCCTTTTTTTGCGGCGGCCGTCAAATTCGCCGTAAAAGATCTGTTCCCAGGTGCCGAAGTGCAGCTTGCCGCCGGTGACCGCCACCACCACCTCCCGGCCCATGACCTGCCTTTTCAGGTGCGCATCGGCGTTGTCCTCGAAACCGTTATGGCGATACTGGGAAACCGGGGCATGCGGGGCCAGTTTTTCCAGCCAGACATCAAAGTCATGATGCAGCCCTGACTCGTCATCATTGATAAAGACCGAGGCCGTGATGTGCATGGCGTTGCACAGCAGCAGCCCTTCGGAGATGCCGCTTTCCGCCAGACATTGTTCCACCTGGGGCGTGATATTGATGAGTGCCCGTCTGGTGGGGATTTCGAACCAGAGTTCCTTGTAATAGCTTTTCATTGCCGTCTGCTCCTCGAACACATGCATTCCCTGCGGATATTTTTTCCCTTCCGATCTTTTAACAGAAATGCGCCTGCACATTCCAGGATATTATCATGCCCAGCTTTTTCATTTTCCCTGTTCCTTGATCCCGGCCGAAAATTCTCATTATTCACGACACCCATAAATAATTATTTTGACCGTTGTTTTTTTTGTTATACTGAAACTGATGTCTGCCGAAGTCCGGGGCATGACATTGGCGTCACAAGTCCAGGCCCGTCCTCGGGCAAATATGTCAAATGATGAAGGTCGATTTTCTGGCGTGATTTTTTGCCGGGCAGGGGTGACTTTTCAGGACGCCCTCAAATGATGATTTCGGAGGATACATGAAGAAGCTCAGCCTGTTCATGGCGCTTCTGCTCGCTGTGGTTGTCTTTACCCTGCAGAATACGGAATCGATAAGCATCCGTTTTCTTTTCTGGCAGTTTTCACTGTCCCGGGCCCTTATGCTCTTTCTCGTGCTCGGCATAGGTATCCTGCTCGGCTTTCTGCTCGGTTCGATCCGGACGGATGCGAACAGGAAAGTCCCCGGTCTGTCCCAGTGGAAAGACGATGCAGGGAGCAAACCATGAACCTCGCCCCGATGCTCGCCCCGAAAACCCTTGCCGTCATCGGGGTTTCAGCCGGGAATGACCGGCATCCGGCCAACGTCATCTTTTCCAAGAACCAGCTGCGTTACCCGCTCGCCACCTATGCGGTGAACGTCAAGGGCGGCCTGCTGGACGGGGAGGAGGTTTTTTCGTCCGTCAGCGCCATTCCGACCGCCATCGATCTGGCCGTCATTGCCGTGCGGTCCGCCTATGTGCCCGCGGTGCTGGCGGATTGCATCAGCGCCCGGGTGAAAAGCGCCATTATCATCTCCGGCGGTTTTTCCGAGTCCGGGCATGATGAGTTGCAGGACAAACTTGTCAGCATGGCGACCCAGGCCGATTTTCCTTTTATCGGCCCGAACTGTCTGGGGATCTATTCCCCCGGCGTGGTGGACACTTTTTTTCTGCCGGCGGAGCGCATGGTGCAGCCTGCTGCCGGGGACGTGGCCCTGGTCAGCCAGAGCGGCGGCGTCCTTGTCGACCTGCTGGTCAAATTCGCCGTTGAGGGCGTCGGCATATCAAGCGCCGTCAGCATCGGCAACAAGGCCCTGATCCGCGAACTGCAGCTGCTTGAATTTTTCGAAGCCGATCCGCGTACCAGGGTCATCGCCTTCTATGTCGAGGGGTTTGCCCGCGACGAGGGCCGCGCCTTTGTGCGCAAGGCGGCCCGGAGCCGCAAGCCGGTGATCGTACTCAAGGCCGGCAAGACCGACGCGGGCAGCCGGGCCGTGGCCAGCCATACCGCCTCGCTGGCCGGCGATTACCGGGTTTTTTCCGCCGTGCTTGCCCAGCACGGCATCATTGAGGCGCGCAACGAGCTGGAACTGGTTTCCTTCTGCGAGGCCTTGAGCTGCTATCCCGAGACCGTCATCAAGGGCCGGGTGGGCATCATCAGCGGCAGCGGCGGCCACGGGGCCATGGCGGTCGACGTCTGCGTGAGCAGCGGCCTTATCGTGCCGCGGTTCGGTGATGTTGTGCAGCAGACTCTGCGCCAGACCCTGTCTGATAACATCCGCGCCATCGCCTCCGTGGCCAATCCGGTAGACCTGACCGGCAGCGCGGCGGAAAACGACTTCATTGCCGCGGTCGAGGCATTCTGCACGATCCCCGACATTGACTGCATCCTGCTGCTCATGCTGCCCTATCTGCCGGGGATCAGTTCCGATCTCGGCGCCCGGCTCGGCAAGGTTTTCCGGCGTCATGGCAAGCCGCTGGTCGCCTATGTGCCCCATATTGAAAAATACCGCATGCTGATCGATGGTTTTGAGCTCAACCGGGTGCCGGTGGCCTCATCCATTGAAAGCGCCGTGCACATGACCCGTGTTCTCGGGAGGGGCCGCCAGTGATCAAACAGGAAATCATGGATATTCTGCACCGCGCCAGAATTAACGGCTGGCTGATGGAGCCGGAGGCAAAAAGGGTTTTTGCCCTGGCCGGCCTGCCGGTACCGCGTTTTGCCTGGGCCGCTGATCTGCAGGAGAGCCTGCAGCATGCCGCTCGCATCGGCTACCCGCTGGTGGCCAAGGTCGTTTCCCCGGCGGTTGTCCACAAGTCGGAGGTGGACGGCGTAGGGGTGGGTATCGCGGACGAATCGCAGCTGCGGACGTTTTATGAGCGGGTCAGCGGTCTGCCCGGTTTTGCCGGGCTGCTCATTGAGGAAATGGCGGCCGGCATGGAGCTGATAGCCGGGGCCAAGCTTGATTTTCAGTTCGGCCTGATCATCCTGCTCGGCATCGGCGGCATCAGCGTGGAAGTCTATGATGACGTGGCCATCAGGATGGCCCCGATTTGTCCCGCGGATGTCGAGATGATGCTGCGGGAACTGAAAGGGGAGAAGCTGCTGTCCGGCTTTCGCGGCAAACCGGCGGTCAACAGGGAGAAACTGGTCCGGGTGCTGGTGGATTTTGCCGCCCTGGTGCAGGAGATGGTTCCCTATATCGCCTCCATTGATCTGAACCCGCTGCTCTGCAGCGGGGAGGAATGCATTATCGCGGATGCCCGCATCATGCTGGGCGAGGTCTTTGTCAGAACGGGCGGACCGGATACCTCTTTTGTCCGCTGACAAGGAACGCACGTGCAGGGGGTGACGGCATGGAATCGTCCGCAACAACTGCCCCTTGCTGAGATAAGCAACGGGACGAACAGTCTGCTGATCTGTTTTCTGTCACAGGCGAGGAACGGATGGAATTCAAGGATTACTACAAGGCCCTGGGTGTGGCGCGGGATGCCGGCCAGGATGAAATAAAAAGGGCGTATCGCCGCCTGGCCCGCAAATATCATCCGGATGTCAATAAGGCGGCGGAGGCGGAACAACGTTTCAAGGAAATCGGCGAGGCCTATGAGGTATTGAAAGATCCTGAAAAAAGGGCGGCCTATGACCGGATCGGGAGCGGGTGGCAGGACGGCCAGGAATTCCGGCCGCCGCCTGACTGGAATACCGGCTTTGAGTTCAGCGGCGGCGGTTATACCGATGCCTCGGCCCATTTCAGCGATTTTTTTGAAGAACTCTTCGGCCGGCCGGGCATGGGCCGGGGCTTCCAGACACGGCGCGGCGCCTTCCGGGCCAAGGGGGAGGACCACCATGCCAGGATCATGATCAACCTGGAAGATTCCTTCCATGGCGCGGTACAGACCATTTCCCTGCAGGTTTCCGACCTGGATTCTGAAGGCCGGCTGGTGGTCAGCCCGCATACCTTGAATGTGCGGATTCCCAGGGGGATCATGGAGGGACAGTCAATCCGTCTGGCTGAACAGGGGGGGCAGGGTTTCGGCGGCGGTCCCCGGGGCGATCTCTACATCGAAGTCGTCTTTCACCCCCACCGGCTGTTCCGCGCGGAAAAGAGAGACATTTACCTGGAACTGCCCATCACCCCCTGGGAGGCGGCCCTCGGGGCAACGGTACCGGTTCCGACCCTGGGCGGCAAGGTTGATATGCGCATTCCGGCGGGCTCCCAGTCCGGCCAGAAGCTGCGGCTGAAAAATCAGGGCTTGCCGGCCGCCACGCCGGGGGACCAGATCGTGGTACTGAAAGTGGTGGTGCCCAAGGCCGCCACCGAAGCGCAAAAGGATCTCTACAAAAAAATGGCGGACATCATGCCGATGAATCCGCGTGCTGCTCTTGGAGTTTGAGCTATGGCAAAAAAGAGGGAAAAGGAGATTGCATACCCCCCGCTTTCAGGCATGGTGCTTGACGATCAGGTTCAACTTTCCCTGTATGAAATATGTGAAATCTGCGATATCAGCGCGGAAACGATCCTGGACATGATCGAGGAGGGAGTGGTCGAGCCCAAAGGCAGGAAGCCCGGTGAGTGGCGTTTCGACTTTTATGAAATCCGGCGCGTGCAGATCGCCCTGCGGCTGCAGCAGGACCTGCGGGTCAACCTGCCGGGCGCCGCCGTAATCATCGATCTGCTTGAGGAACTGGAAGATCTGCGGCGCCGGCTGTGACGATGGTCCACACTGCGGCGGGGTGGACGGTGGTTCACTGCGGAACTTTTATCCACGGTCGATACCTCTCAAGCATAGGAGTTAAGAGCCGGATGGTGTCAAAAAAATATCGCTGTCCGCTGTCAGAGACGGCATAAGGAGCCGAGGTTATTTCGCAGCGGCTCCCCATTCATTCCGGAGGATTCATGTCCCGTCATCTGCGCACTGCCATTGAAAACCTGAAGACAAGAATCATCAATATGGGCGGCATCATCGAGGAAAGGGTTTTCCTGGCAACCCTGTCGGTCATCGGCCGGGACGATTTCAAGGCCCAGGCGGTTATCAACGGCGATAAGGATATTGACCAGATGGAGGTTGATTTTGAGGAGGAATGCCTCAAACTGCTTGCCCTGCACCAGCCGGTATCCATTGACCTGCGTTTTATCGTGGCGGCGCTCAAGATCAATAACGACCTGGAAAGAATCGGCGATCTGGCGGTCAATATCGCTGAACGCGGTGCTTTTCTGGCCACCCAGGAAAAGATCGATATCCCGTTTGAATTGGAAAACATGGTCAATCTGGCCGAAGAGATGCTCTCCGGCGCCATCGACTCCCTGGTCTTGATGAATGTCACGCACGCCAGGCAGATCCGCGCCATGGATGACAAGATGGACGCCATGAACCGGGAGATGTACGGCAAGGTAAAGGAGATGATTCTGGCCCAGCCGCAGCATATCAATTCCCTGCTGCATGCCATGTCCGTGGGCCGGCATCTTGAACGCATCGCCGATCTGGCCACCAATATTGCCGAGGACGTGATCTATCTGGTCAACGCGGAAATTGTCAGACACACGCCGGAGACCTTTGAGGATTAGCTGATCATTGATCATTGGTCATTGATCAATGATCAGCCAACAGAGGGGTATGCGGAATGAATAATCATAATGTCACGGTCGAGTTTCCCCATCTGCCCGCCCGCATCGCCGGGCTTGCCGATCTGGCCGAGAATCTCTGGTGGAGCTGGAATCCGGCCGCCCGCATGCTGTTTAAAATGATCAGCCGGCAGGCATGGAAGGCAAGCATTCATAATCCCGACAAAATGCTCCGGGATATTCCCCAGCAGGCGCTGGAAGAGGCCGTGGCTAACCCTGATTATCTGCGCTCCTACGATCTGGTCATGTCCCGCTATCGGAAATACATGGCCAATCGCAGGTGCTCTCTGCTGCCTGACGGCAGCGGTCCTTCCCGCGCCATCACCATCGCCTACTTCAGCGCCGAATACGGTCTGCATCGCTCCCTGCCCTTCTATGCGGGGGGGCTGGGCTTTCTCGCCGGTGATTTCATCAAGGAGTGCAGCGACCAGAATGTGCCGCTCATTGCCGTGGGTTTCATGTACCCTGAAGGATATGTCAACCAGCGCATCAGTGAAGCGGGCTGGCAGGAAAATGTCAGTACGCCGCTCGACCGCAATCAGGCCGCGATTTCCAAGGTTCTCGACGCTAACGCCGAGCACCTGGTGGTCAAGGTGCCGCTCATTGATCCGCCGATTTATGTGGCCGTGTGGCAGGTGGATGTCGGCCGGGTGCCGCTGTATCTGCTCGATACCGACATCGACAGGAATGACCCATGGAACCGGGGCATTTCCGCCCGGCTCTATACCGGTGACATCGAACAGCGCCTGCGGCAGGAGATCGTCCTCGGCATCGGCGGCATGGAGGTGCTGGAATGTCTGCATGTCAAACATTCCATTGTCCATCTCAATGAGGGCCATGCCGCGTTCGCCCTGCTCGAGAGGCTGCGGGACCGCCTGCAAACGCCGTCAGCCGAAAGCACGGCGAGGTGGCCAATCAGATGTGGAAGGTGCTCTGGTCGGAGGCGGACCAAGAGGCGGAGACCATTGACTATGTCACAAACGGCGTGCATGTTCCCACCTGGATCGAACCGAAAATGGAGCTGCTCTTCAACAAATATCTGGGCCCGAACTGGCTGGAGGACCATGACAACCCCTATCTGTGGGAGATGATAGATGAAATCCCGGATGAGGAGCTGTGGAAGACCCACATCTGGCTGAAGATCAAACTCTTTAATGTCATGCGGGAAAAGGCCCGGCAGCGCTGGACCAATGACGGATCACATCCGTCCATGGCCCTGGCCTGCGGTACTCTTCTTGATCCGTCGGTGCTGACCATCGGCTTTGCCAGAAGATTTGCCACCTACAAGCGGGCCGATCTTATCCTGCAGGATGAGGAACGGCTCAGGAAACTGCTCGGCAGTCAGAATCAGCCGGTGCAGATTATTTTTGCCGGCAAGGCGCACCCGGCCGATGATCCGGGCAAGCTCATCCTTCAGAAGATCTTTAACGCGGCCCGCAATCCCGCCTTTTTCGGCAGAATCGCCTTTGTGGAAGATTACGGGGAACGGTTTGCCCAATATCTGGTGCACGGGGTGGATGTGTGGCTGAACAACCCGATTTCGCCCATGGAGGCATGCGGCACAAGCGGCATGAAGGCGGCATTGAACGGCGTGCCGCAATGCAGCATACCCGACGGCTGGTGGCTTGAAGCCTTTAACGGCGTCAATGGCTGGTCGTTTGACGGCGGCCATATCGAAGGGTATCGGGACAAGATTGATGCTGAGTCGCTGTACCAGGTGCTGGAGGAAAAAATCATCCCCCTGTACTATCAGGTGAACGAGGATGGCGTCCCCCCGGGTTGGGTGCAGGTGATGAAAAATTCCATCAAAAGTACGGCGTCGAAATTTTCAGCCCGGCGCATGGTGCGGGAATATGTTGATAAATTCTACAGCAAGGCGGCCCTGTTCACCTCGGAAGTGGTATGAGGCGGCTTTGGGCAGGTTTGCCGCCTTTTTCTGATTGCCATCGAAACCCAGCCATTTCAGCAGAACCACTATAGCCAGGCATTCTGCTGCAATTTTGCCGGGTTTACGGTTGCCGGTTTACAGTTTACAGAGTTGCAAACCGCAAGATTTTGCAGATACTTTCCGTAAACCGTCAACTGTAAACCGTAAACCTGATGCTATGCCTTATAACTCATCGCCGCGGTAAAGCATTGTCGCAGGTTATCGGCAACCAGGGAGACGATTGTGCCGTCCAGCCTTCTTTCGCCCGCCATGCCGTATAAGACGTCCCTGATCTCCTCCGGCAGCTGGGCCGCGCGATACGGACGGTTCTGGCTCAGGGCCTGGAACACATCGGCCACGGAAATAATCCTTGCCTCCACGGACAGATCCGCCTCATGCATATGGAACGGATACCCCTTGCCCGAGGGGGTTTCATGGTGGGAGGCCGCCAGTCTGGCAATGGTCTCAAAGCCGCTGATCTGCCGCAGTATCTGAAACGTTTCAAAGCTGTGCTGCATGATGATGGCCCGTTCGGTGATGTTCAGGGGGCCGTTTTTTTCCAGGATTTCATCGGGCACCTTCAGCTTGCCGAGATCATGCAGAAATCCGGCCAGTTCCAGCCTGTTGCACTCTTCCCTACCCAGACCATGCAGCTCGCCGATGTATCTGGCCAGATGGGACACCCCGTAGGCATGTTCCGCGGTGAAGGGACTTTTGGCGTCCACGATGTCGGCAAAGAGCGAAGCGATCTCCCTCAGGCTGTGGTGATCAATGCGCTGCTCCTGGGCCGGGATATTCATTTCCGCCAGGTAATAATCGATATGGGGCGGGAAAAGGGTGAACCAGAAGGTTTCACTCTGGGACAGAAAGAGAAAAATGTCCACCAGTTGGGGTGCGAACAGTGTCCCGCGGTATCTGCCGATGGTCTGCCGGATCTTGTCACTGTTGAGCAGCAGCTCATGGGGGGCATGGCGAACCGTCAGGGAGTCGATCCGGTCGGCCAGGTAGATGCAGTTGCTGATCAGCTTGATCCGGGGGGAGAGTTGCATGCCGGCAAGCTTGTCCCAGTGGGTATGATGGTGCAGAATGAAAGGGGCCAGACCGGCGAGGCTGCGGTTGCCGGCCAGCAGCTGATGGCCTCTTTCGCAATGGATATGGGCGTCGGCCCAGTCCAGCTCCGAGATCAGTTTCTTGTGGATTCTGGTTGAGGACACGCCGCAGTCATGCAGCAGGGCCGCGTCGCAGGTGGTGGCGAGCAGGGATTCGTCCCCGCGCGGATGCAGCGCCCGCATGCATTCCATGGCCATGCAGGCCACGCGCTTGCCGTGATAAAAATCATCCACCCCAACCAGATCAAGCATGTCGGACAGGGCCCGGACGATCTCCCGTAAATTGACGCTAGTCAGGTTTTTTATGCTAAACTGTTCCATGCCGTCTTGCGAAGTCTGTTTCTTTTACTGAATGTCATGAAAATCTTCTTGCCGGCGAGCGGCGATAACAGAAAATAACAGTCAACTGTTTATTAGCATTTCTCCAACAAAAGGGAAAGGGGAAAGGGCAGGGAAGGGAAGGCAACAGGCAACAGGCAATGAACGGAAAGGTGTGGAGGGGGGGCAATTATGCCCGTGCGCAGTGGACGTATGCTGGAGGGGCGGTTCGCGAACCGCCCTAAGGAAACAGGCAGCAGGTTGCATGCCTGCCCTGTGGAAGGTCACAAATCCGCAATCCGCAATCCAAAATCCGCATTCAAATCTCACTGCGCGCAATGCAGAATGAACTGGTCCAATTGCTGTTTCTGGGCAGGGGACAGACCGGCAAATTTTACACAGTGGTGTCTGGTCTGGATCAGATAGGTGGGGATGCGGTAATCGGCAACGGTATG
>JACQYM010000247.1:13944-16056 GCA_016208225.1 Deltaproteobacteria bacterium
AACGGTATGGACCGGGATGTTCCGCAGGCTGAAACCCTCCAGCACGACATCCAGCTGGCCGGGATTGTTGAACCACTGTTCGTTGCCCACGTAACGGAAAATAAGACCTTTTCTGCTGATGCGGATGATATGAAAGGGGATGGCAAAATTCAATACGGCCAGGGTGCGGTCTTTGATCCCGGTTGGGCCATTGTTCTGTTCTGCGAACAACTCTGCCTGCGCCTGCGATGTGTTCATGAAGATCCCTCGTCGTTGACAGCTTTTTTTTCCAGCTGGTCAATTTTTCAGCTGCTTCTATGTATAGCAATTATGATACCACGCTGTGGTTAAAGATTTTATCGTTTTATTTCGGCTTGTTAGGTTGGAAAGGGTGAAATGGCTATGGGGGCATTTGGGGTATTTGCTGGAAAGGGTGGTGAAATAACCCAGCAACGGGCGGGAAAAAGAACAAGCCCCACACGGCCAAGGAGATCTTTTTTTACAACGGCTTAGCGGTGTGGGGCGAGTGAGGATGGTCCGGCAGTTGGTGCGTGTCAGATGGCTTTTTCTTTGCCGCAGAACCAGGCGGCCAGGTTTCTGGCCAGGGTCAGGTTGCCGTCCTGCAGAAAGCGGTTCTGGAAAATGGCGTCATCGCCAAAGACGACAAATGAGCCGGTCCCGGTCCTGCCGGCCAGCACCATGGCAAAGGCCTGCACCGCATCGCCGGGGTTCAGCACGCCGTTCTGGTTTAAGTCAACCCAGGCCTTATGGCTGGTGCGGGCAATGACGGTAATGTCCTTCTTCTTTTCCAGCAGGGCCCAACCGCCGTAAATGGTAAAGTTCGCAAGCCCCGCGGTCAAAGGATGGGGTGTCAGGTCTTTTATCATGAAATCCCGGTTGGTTGCGCCGACCATATT
Organism: Deltaproteobacteria bacterium; assembly: GCA_016208225.1. Lineage (GTDB taxonomy): Bacteria > Desulfobacterota > Desulfobulbia > Desulfobulbales > SURF-16 > SURF-16. Next base: position 14,841 of record JACQYM010000247.1, read on the forward strand.
TTCCTGTTCAGCCACCGCCAGATTTGACATGGCGATCCCCATCTGGGGCAGCAGCCCCATCAGCGGTTCAGCGATGTGGGCCATGACGGCCAGCCGGCCGCCATGGTAGACGAATTTCATGACGGCCAGCACCTCGGGCGGGGTGATGGGGGCAAAAGCCCCGGAGATGATGAGCACATCGACCCCTTGTAAGATCTGGTCGCTGATGGGTACCGTCGATGTTTTGACCTGGGCTCCCTGTGCGGCAAAAAGTCCGGCAAGACCCGACAGGTCCAGGGGGCGATTCCCCTCCACCAGAAACTGCTGGCCATGGGACTGATCAAAAAGCACGACAGGCACGGCCCGGGCTTGCTGGCTGGCAAGAAGCAAAAGGAGAGCGGCAAGGAAAGCGGTAAGGCCGCGTGGCAGGAAATTCATGGCGTGGTTTCCTTTTTTTTGATGAATTCGTAAAAGTCTATTTTTACCACGGAGATCACAGAGGTCAGAGAAAATATTTTTAATTATAAGGGACTTAGAAATTTTAAAAATACCGTTTATCTGTGTCGTCATGCCAGCATGCTTTTAGCTGACATCCAGTGAGGTCCTGGATTCCGGCTAAAAACACCCCCGTCAAGCGGGGACTGAACAGAGTGCCGGAATGACGGCCCTTTCGAGACGTGTAAACGGTATATCAACAATTGCTGAATCCCTAATTAGTTATCTCTGTGGGCTCTGTGCTCTCCGTGGTTATTCTTCAGTTTTTACGAGTCCATCTTTTTTGGTTGCGGGCAAAAGATCGCGGATCTTTTCCCAGATTGTCAGAAAATCAGACCTCCCGCTGCAGGCGAGGGTAAAGATCAGTTCGTCCTTTTCAAAGGAGGGACTGTGTTCAAGCCGGGCCGTATCCGGCAGATCAAGTTCCGCGATAAATTGCTGGAATTCCTGTTCCGCCCGGCTCAGGCGCGGAAATCTCTCCCAGGTGAGCCATTTCATCAGGTTGGCGGTTTTCTGCGGGGCATTGGCCTCGGCATGGTTGATGATAGCGGCAACGGCGGGCGCGCCCAGCAGGGCGGCAATGGTTGTATGGTTGCGCTCGGCAAGTTCCCGGCAGGTGACGGCCAGCTTCTTCTGGTTGCCGACGCTCAGGTGCAGGGTGCTGATCACCTCAAACAGCGCCATTCTGTCGCTGAAGGGAAATTTCGTCAGTTCAAAGGCCACCTTGTCATCCAGCTTTCCC
>JACQYM010000248.1 GCA_016208225.1 Deltaproteobacteria bacterium
GGGCGTTTGCTGGATGCCGGATCAAGTCCGGCATGACGGATTGCATGCTGCTTATTTCATAACTCATTGCAAGCTCGCATCATTCAACAACTCAGAAAGTTGAGTTATTGCCGATAAAAAACCGCGGGAGATGTTCCCCGCGGGTCACGGGGGTTAATGCATGAGAAAATGAGGAGCGGATTGGCCGCGCCACAAAAAAAAAGCCCCGCATCGAGCGGGGCCTTGCGCACAAGAAACTTGCGGAATTACATCTGGCGCACGTTCTCGGCTGCGGGACCTTTGGGGCCTTCAACAACGTCGAATTTGACGCGGGCACCCTCATCAAGGGTTTTGTAACCTTCTGCCTTGATGGCAGAATGATGAACAAAAACGTCTTTACCGCCATCCTGTGCGATAAAACCAAAGCCCTTTGCCGCATTAAACCATTTCACTGTACCTTCTGCCATTTTACTACTCCTTCTGTACTTGCCCCCATGTTGGGGGGCCTTTAGATAATGTTGCCGAATTATCGATGAATAAGACGGCTGGCAGTAAGTTTGTATAAACAAAAAAACCGCGCATGCTCTATCGGAGATTGCGCGGTTAACTTTTTCGTAATTTTTAAACTACAAACAGATACTGCACAAGAATGCTTTAACGTAACATACAATATTTGGAAAAGCAAAATATATTTTTGCAGGGGTTAAAATAAGGGGGGAAGGGGTTAAGGTGATTAGGGGTTAAGGGGTTAAGGGGGGAAGGGGGGAAGGAGAGAAGGAGGGGGGAAGGGCATTCTGTTCAGTTCCGTTTGACGGGGTGTTTTTATATGAAAGTCCTTGGCTGTCTTAATTGTGCAGGCAGGGACGTAGGAGCGGGCCATGCCCGCGATAGAGACAGCCGCAATGCCGAAGGTCGCGGGCAAGGCCCGCTCCTACGTCCGCGAGGCTTTCATGCTTCGTTATTCCCGCTTGCGGAGATGGCGGTTAGCCGGAATCCGGGTCCTCCACTGGATGCCAGCTAAAAACATCCCGTCAAGCGGGGACTGAACTGAGCCCCCGCCACGCGAGGACTGAACTGAGCCCCCGCCACGCGAGGACTGAACAGAGCCCCCGTCAAGCGGGGACTACACGGAGCCCCCGTCAAGCGGGGATTGAACAGAATGCCGGCATGACGACACAGATTAACGGTACTTTTATGATTTCTAAGTCCCTAAATACCTAAACTCCTAAATCGCTTAACCCCTATATGCCTAAACCCCTTCCCCCCTTAACCCCTATCCCAAAATTTCCCTTGCCAACAGGCGCGGGATGGTTATCTTGTGGCCCATGGTACGGAGAGGCAATGAAAAAGAAGAGGGCAGGGCGCTGCCGTTGTGGGGGGTGCACACTCTGATGCTGCTGGCGTCGGTAATCGTGGCGACTTCCTTCACCGTTGGGGCGGCCATCACCCGCGGCCTTGATCCGGCGGTGCTTCTCCTGGTGCGCTACGTCATGGCCGTGTTTTTCTTTGTCCCTGTTCTCCTTCTGAACCACGGTTTTACCCTGCCGCCCCTGCGGCGGCTCTGCGGCTACAGCGCCATCAGCGCCTCCACGGTGGGTTTTTTCTGGTGCATGTTCGAATCGCTGCGCTACACCAGCGCCTTGAATACCAGCGTCATCTTCACCCTGGTGCCCGGCATTTCCGGCATTTACAGCGCCGTTTTCCTGCGGGAGCGGCTGGGCCGCCATCGGCTCATTGCCCTGGTTTTAGGCATGGTCGGCGCGATCTGGGTCATTTTCCAGGGGGATATCCATCGGCTTCTCGCCCTTGATATCAATTACGGCGATATGATTTTTCTGGCCGGCTGCTTTCTGATGGCTGCCTATACGCCGCTGGTGAAACGCATCCATCAACAGGAATCGATGGTGGTCATGACCTTCTGGGTGCTCCTTACCGGGGTGGGCTGGCTGGTGCTGCTGGCCTTGCCCCGGCTCGCCGCGGTCGACTGGCAGGGCGTGGCAATGCGGGTATGGGCCGGCATCCTTTATCTGGCCATCTTTTCCACCATCGTCACCTTTTACCTGACCCATCTCTCCACCCTTTATCTGGGACCTACCCGGGTCATGGCCTACAGCTATTTCTATCCGGCTTTTGTGCTGCTCATCGACTGGGGGCTCGGGCACGGCCTGCCGCCGGCCGTAATCCTGCCTGGGGTGGTGGTCGTCACCCTGGCCACCATTGTCCTGCAGCAGGGCGCTGCCGAGAACGTCCGTGCTGACGAGGCGGGAGGTCGCGGGACAAGATGACGGAGAAACCCGATCTGCGCAATCTGACATGCGGCGAGCTGGCGGCATACATGGAAGGGCTCGGCCTGCCCGCTTCCCGGGCCCGTTTTGTCTTTGCCTGGCTGCAGCGGCCCGGTGTTACCGATTTTGCCATGATGGTCGATGTGAAGCGCGAGATCCGGGAGAGTCTGGCCGGGCATGCCGTGATCAGCAATCTGGCGCCGGCAACGGTGGAGAAGTCGGCGGACGGCACGGTGAAGTTTGCCTTTGGCCTGCCGGACGGGGCCGTGATCGAGAGTGTGCTTATTCCGGAGGAGGAGCGGCATACCCTCTGCGTCTCGTCCCAGGCCGGCTGCGCCATGGGCTGTTGCTTCTGCCTCACCGGCGGCATGGGATTTCAGCGCAACCTGCGGCCGGCGGAAATCGTGGGCCAGGTCCTGGCCGTCATGGAATACATGCTGGCTGCCGGGGTTGTCCGTACCACCCACCGGGAGCTGATCAACAACCTGGTGTTCATGGGCATGGGCGAGCCCCTGGCCAATTATGACAACCTTATTACCGCACTGACCATCCTCATGGATGAACGGGGCCTGGAATTCACGGAACGGCGCATTACCGTGTCAACCTGCGGCCTCGTGCCGCGCATCCGGGACCTGGGCCGGGATATCCGGGTCAATCTGGCCGTGTCCCTGCATGCCGCTGATGATGCGACGCGCAGCCGGATCATGCCGGTCAACCGTGCCTATGGCGTGGATGAACTGCTGGCCGCCTGCCGCAGTTTCCCCCTGCCCGGCAGGAAGGTGATTCTCTTTGAGTATATTCTCATCAAAGGCATGAACGATTCTCCCCGCGACGCGCAGCTGCTTGCCGACAAACTGCAGGGGATCCCCTGCCGGATCAATCTGCTGCCGTACAACGTGTCCCAGGCCCTGCCCTATGAGTGCCCGGCTGAGGAAGATGTGCTGCGCTTCCAGAAGATTCTGCGCGATGCCGGCTACCGGACCTTTATCAGAAGCAGCCGCGGCGCCGATATTTCCGCGGCCTGCGGTCAGCTGGCGGCAGGCAAAGGGCCTGTTATTTCGTAACAGGCCGAGCCTCTTGCAAAATGAGTGGTTCATTTTTTCCGTCATGCCGGAGGTTTGTTATCCGGCATCCAGTCTGTTGGTGTCAGGCCGAGAAGTGGATTCCGGCTCAACACACTGCCGGAATGACGTCATTTCACGTGGGAAGGGAGGTTTATATGAAAGTCCTCTCATGGCGCGTTGAACCGGTAAGTGGCCGTAGGAGCGGGCCATGCCCGCGACATTCGGCATTGCGGAAAGTTGTTATCGCGGGCATGGCCCGCTCCTACGGAGTGAGATCAGGCCCAAAGGAAAAATGATGAATAGAGCGGAAACAGAAAAAAAACAGACGGTTTTTCACAATTTGACGCCCGATGCGGTCCTCTCCCTGGTGGAGCAAGCCCTCGCTGTCCGCTGCACCAATCTCTGCCGGCCGTTGAACAGCTATATCAACCGGGTCTATGAGCTGCAGGCAGCGGACGGCGCGGGGCTGGTGGTCAAATTCTACCGGCCGGGCCGCTGGTCCACGGCGGCGCTGCAGGATGAACATGATTTCCTGCTGGAACTGGCCGCCGAGGAGATCCCGGTTGTCGCCCCTCTGATCCTGCCGGACGGAGGGACCCTGGGCCGCCATGGGAACATGCACTTTGCCGTGTTTCCGAAAAAAGGGGGGCGCAGCTATGATGAGTATAATGAGGAGCAGTGGCTGGAGCTGGGGCGGCTGCTCGGCCGCACCCATATGGTGGGAGCGCGGCGTCCGCCGAAAGCCCGCATCACCATGGCCCCGGACAGCTCGACTAGGGCCCAGCTCGACTTTATCCTGGCCGGCAATTTTATGGCCCCGGAGCTGGCCGCCCGGTTTGCCGGCATTGCGGAAGAAATCATCCGGGAGATCACGCCGCTCTTTGCCGGCATTGACATGATCCGCATCCACGGCGACTGCCATTTTGCCAACCTCATTTACCGGCCGGGGGAATCCTTTTACGTCGTTGATTTTGACGATATGGCGCTGGGCCCGCCGGTGCAGGATTTCTGGATGCTGCTGCCCGGCTATATGCGGGAGTCCTTTGCGGAAATCGAATTTTTTGTGGAAGGCTATGAAACTTTCCGCCGTTTTGACTGGCGGACGCTTGCCCTGATTGAGCCGCTCCGGGCCATGCGCTATATCCATTATATAGCCTGGTGCGCCCATCAGGTGGCCGAGGACGGCTTCTCCCATGTGGCCCCTGATTTCGGCACACCCCATTACTGGCAGCGGGAGATCAACGACCTGATTGAGCAGCTTGACCGGATCAGATCAGGGGATGAGGCAGGAGGCAACAGGGAAGAGGCATAAGGCAAGAGGCAAGAGGCAAGAGGCATAAGCGGGGGGTAGGGGCAGGCTTCATGCCTGCCCGCAGTCCCTTAACCCCTAAACTCCTTAACCCCTTAACCCCTTACCCCCTAACCATCTATTCCGTATACTGAATAGTGATAATCACTGTCCGGTTCAGGGCCCTGCCCTCCGGAATGAAGTTGTCATAGGGCGGATCGTTGGGACCCACCCCGGCGTAGTTGATCTGCGAGCCCACCGCGATGCCGGTCTCAAGCATGGCGCCGTAGACGGCCCCGGCCCGGCGGCCCGACAATTCGAGGTTATACTCCTCCGTGCCGATGATGTCCGTATGGCCGGTAATATCCATGGTCGCAGCGGGCAGTTCCGACATTCTGGTCACAACCCGGTTGACAATTACCTGATTGCGGCCTTTCAGGTCGGCCCGGTCGAACTCAAAGAGGATCAGTCCGTATTTCTCCACCACCTTGGATTCGAGCTTCTGGGCAATGCGCTCCTCCCGCCGGATAAAATTGACCTTGGTGGGTGTTTCGGTGGATGTCCTGACCACGTTGCCTTCGTTGTCCTTGATCTCGATTTCAGCGCTGATTTCCGGCAGGGCTGCCAGAGCGGGGATGCCGCCAAGGTCCTGCACGCCGAAAACAAACTCCGGCGGCAGATTGCCCTTCCCTTCCCTGGTCATCAAGACCTTGTCGCCGCCCAGCAGATGCAGCTGCCAGCTGCTGATGGCCGTTTCCGATTGAATGGCGGGAACGATGCGGATTTCCTTGGTGTCGCACTGCTCTTCCAGATAGGTGCTGTTGATGGTGTCGAGGATGGCGGGATGGTCTGAATAGACCTCCACGCGCTGGTTTTCGATGATGCCTTCCGGCACCCGGCTGGTGCTGGGCACGGTGGGAAGATTCTGGGCCTTGAGCTCCATCCTGGACGGATCAATGCCCCAGACATCCCGGAAATAGGCAACGACTGCATCGGCCCGGCTGCGGGACAGGGCGGTCTTGCCTTTTTCTTCACCGCTGTTGGAATTGCAGCCCACAATGGTGACAAGGGCGTCCGGATTCATGGCAAGCCGTTTGCCGATCACGTTCAGGATGTGGTGGTATTTCTCTATGGTATCCTTGAGCTTTTCGTCGGCAAACCCCTCTGTTTCGCCAGGATCGGTAAAGGTGACGTAGCGGTCGGGAATTTCACTTCTCCCGGTGTCAAAATAGACGTAGTTGAGCAGCGGCGAGCTGTCCACCATCGTCACCTCTTCGATGTTGACGGCCGATGGCGCACTGGTCAGCGTCCCGGCCGGCGGGTTGAGGAAGCGGAACGTCACCCCGTACCGGTGAAAGATGGTGGTGGAAAATTCCTTGAAGATGGCGAGAAAATCATCGGCTGATTTTGCCTTGCGGATCTTGCCGCCCGTGCCCTCGGCAAAGGACTGCAGAAAGGGGTCCAGGCCAGGCCGGTCCATGTAGTCCACGGCAAAGGCGGTGAAATTCTGCAGCCCCGAGGTTGCCACCTGCAGATCAGCGGTTTTGAAAATGCTGTTGATGTCTTCCCCGTCGGAAAAGACAAGCATGAACTTCTGGCTCTTTTCCGGCATGCCGCGAATGATCTTCAGGCCCTCCTGCATGGCATCATACAGATAGGTGCCGTCGGTGGGGTCGGAATAGCTGTCCCGCAGGGCCAGGCTGAGCATGGCCGGATCATTTGCCTGCGTCGCCCTGGTGGATATCCTGGGCTGGCTGCTCGGCTCCGTGCTGGTGCGGGGATCGGTGAAGGTGATGATGTGGACCTCATCAATGGGCCGGACCAGGGAGAGGAACTCATCCAGAGCGGTCAGCACCGGATTGACGGCCTTCCTCAATTCCATGGAATAGGAGTTGTCCACCACGAGGACGATATTGAGACCGACGTCCCGCTGTTCCGTGACATCTTCCACGGAGACGATTACCGCCTTCTTCGGCCCTTTGGTGATCTGGAAATCTTCCTTCTGCAGTCCGAGAATGGCCTCGCCTTCGTCATTTAACACGGAGACCAGCACCTTGTTTTCATTAAGCGTCAGAAAATTCAGTTTCGCCTTGTGCCGCGGGGTCTGCACCTTGAGATCGTCATCAAAGGCATGACCCGTGTCCAGCCAGGCAAAGAAGAATGCAAGCAGGCAGAACAGAAATACATTTTTTTTCATCATTTTCCTCCTGTTGTAAGGTGATGTGCTCATCATTTTATCGGGGAACCGGGCGGTGAAATGCTGATCCCAAGCCGGCAGCGCCTGCCGGCCGACAAATCCCGCAGGGCCCGCCAGCCGGTCCGGCCGTTGCGCGATGGGGGTACTGTCGTTGTCTGGGAGGATTATTGCATCATCTCCCGGTAAATCCAAGTCTTTTTCTCTGTTTTTCCGCATGGTGCTGCATCCGGCAGCCGGGATAATGGCGGGTGCCGCGATGTGCAGAAAATCCGCCTTCCTGGAGAAGACGGAGAATATTTTTATTCGGTTCCCTGTTGCTCCTTGTCTTTTGCCTTTTGCACGTCTTGTGCCTTCATCTCTTTATTCTCCCGTTGGTCCCGGAAAAAATAGGTCAGCAGATGAAAGGTGGCGCCGGCAATGGGCTTAATATGGCTGACGCGGAAGATGAGGTCGCGGCTGCGGATACTTTCCACCGCCCGCACCTCGTGGAATTTTCTGAGCAGGGCGCCGGCGGCTGCCAGGCGGAGCAATCCGGAAATGAGAAAAATCAGCACCAGGGAATGGGGGAAGAAGAGCGGCCCGATCGTCAGGGAGGGGGGGAGCAGGCCGGCGGCCAGCCCGCCGGCCAGGGAGCCGCTGAGGATGAAAATGCTGTTGATGATCCCCCGGTAGGCAACGCATCGCGCCCGTTTCGGCGGCGAGCATGCGTCATAGATAAAATTGGCCGAGGCCAGATTAAAGCCGGCCCAGACAACCCCGGCAAAGACCTGAATGCAGCCGAGATAGAGGATATTCGTTGAGAGAAGCCAGCAGGTGGGCACGATGGCGATGCCCCAGCTGCAGACATTGAGGACCTTTTTGTTGCCGAAGCGGTCACTGATGTCGCCCCAGTAGCGGAAGGTCAGGAACTGGCTCATGGTGGCCACCGCGGAGATCAGGGTGAACTGCAGATAGCTGAACTGCAGATCGCGCAGCATATAGAGGGCGAAATAGGGGGAGGAGAAGGCAACCCCGAAGTTGATGGCAGCAAAGAAAAAAACGAATCTGGCATAATTGGAGGCCGGTGAGCGCCGCAGAAACTGCCAGAAGGAAAAGGCATGTTCCCGTGGCATGTGATAGGCCGGATCGGCGTAACGGTGCATCCATACCGCGGAATCGAGACGGGCCGCCATGGCCAGCGTGAAAATGACGAGAAAGCCTGCGGCGGCCAGGCCGGCGTTTTTAAAAAAATGAAGGATGGCGCCGGCCAGCAGCAGGCCGATGAAGCTGCTCATGCCGGTCAGCCGGTTGCGGTTGCCGAAAAAACGGCCCCGGGCGGTCAGCGGTACCAGGTCACCCATCAGGCTGCTCCAGACGGGATAAATAAAACCGGTGGCGGACTGATAAAGAATTGCCAGGCAGATCAGCGAAACGGCCGCCGCCTGTCCGGGCAGGGGCAGGAAGGGCAGGATGGCGATGGGGAGCCACAGCAGCGCCTGAAAAATGACCCAGAAGAGGATGACCTTCCTGCGGCTCTGGAAGCGGTCCAGGGTAAGGGCGCTGACCCATTGGGCCATTGCTTCGAAAACCTGGGGCAATGTGGCCAGCAGACCGATCTGTACGGTGGTTGCCTGCAAAAAAATGCCGAAGGCCCCCAGATAGGTTTCACCTGCCCCCAGCATAAAGGCATGGCTGATGCCGTCGCGCAGCGGTGCTTTGAAGGCGCTTTCGTCGCTGTTTTTTGCGTCGGCGCCCAGGGTCTGGTTTACCGCCTTGTCATTGTTCATGTCTTTCTATGTAACGCACCGCGGGCAATTTTGCTGACTTCGTAAAGTTTTTTTACCACAGAGCCCACAGAGAACACAGTGCATCCTCCTTGCTGATGATATGGATTCTGGCCACGTTGACGTCGGCAAATCCGCAGTCGGCGGCAAGCGACGCCAGGTCAGGCGGATGAAAACCGTGATGCTCCACCCCGGGCATGTCGCCGTGAAAGGAACCATCCTCCGGCTCGAGATCGGCGACAGCCAGAAAGCCGCCGGGGATGAGAAGCGTATTGCAGATCCCCAACAGGCCGGCCGTGTCTTTGATATGGTGCAGGGTCATGCTGCTGTAGATCAGGTCAAATGTCCTGCCGGCAAGCGGGGAGATGTCCGTGGTGAGATCGATCTGCATGGGGATGATGCGGGCGGCTGCCTGGCCGCCGATCTTTTCCCGGAGAGTGCCGAGCATGCCGGCGGAGCTGTCGGTCGCCACAATACTCTGCATTTCCCCGGCCAGTTCCATGGTGATCAAACCGGTGCCGCAGCCGATTTCCAGGCCGATCATGCCGGTATTGAGGGGGATGGCATTGCGGATGGCGGCGGCAACCGTGCGGGCCAGTTTTACCCGCAGTTCATTCTTGTCCCAGTCCGCGGCGGCTTTGTCGAATATTTCGCTGGTCATGATTTTTCCTTGGGCATGGGTTATGGGGAAAAAGGAATAGGCAATGGGCATAAGGCAACAGGCAGACGGAGGCAGGCTGATGATGACCGGCAGCGCAACTCCGTATGCTGTATCCCTGCTCTATTATAAGCCGTTGTTCAAAATAACTGTTACATTTTAATATCGTTAACGGCACTCTTTTCAGTACCCCCTTGAGGGGTATAAGGGGCCGTAACGAAATGTCTCAAAATGTAATGGTT
>JACQYM010000241.1 GCA_016208225.1 Deltaproteobacteria bacterium
GCGGGTCTCGTTGCCGGCCAGGGTGTAGAAATGCAGCTCTTTCTTGAGATTCCTGCCGACCCAGCGCGCATATTTTACCGCGTCGCGATACTTGGGATTGACCAGGGTCAGCTTTTTCTTGAGCGCGGCCACCAGTTCCGGCGGGGCGCCGGTCAGGGTGCAGTCATTGGCAACGGTAAGGTGCAGTGTCTTCATGGTGCGCTCAGTCTAGCCCCAGTCGGGGCTTACGTCAAAATGAAAATGCTTGTAATTCTCCGGCCGACAAAAAGGTCAGGAATCCATGCCTGAAGACTGACACCGTTTTCAGTTTTTGATGCCGGCTCCTGAATTCTGTCTCCTGACCCCTGTCTCTTCACTAATTACATATTTTCAGGAAAAAACTGTAAAATTCCTGGCACATCGGTGTAAGATGATACCAAGCAATTTCCCGTTTGGAGGCAGGCGACATTTTTGCGGTATCTGCGTACAGGAGGCGTGCATGAAAAAAAAGCTCGAGGATTTTTTCAGCCACCATCTTCTCCGGCCAGGCTGCATCAGCGAGGATGACCTGCAGGAGCTGATCCTCACCATTGAGTCGGAATATCAGTCCTGGTTCCTGTCCACCATTATTCAGGAAATTGAAGACATCATGGCCATCGACCCGAGTCTGTCCGTCCGGGAAATTCTCGAGGTCGCGGCGGAGAGAATCGTGCAGAACCTGGCGGCCGATGCCGCCACCATCCGCATCATCGATCCCCAGTCGCTGAAGCTGACCAGCTTCGGAGGCTACGGGGTGCCGGATTTTGACCGCCTGTCCAGCATCCCGGTGAAAAACACCATCTCCGGCCTGGTGGTGCAGGAGCAGCGCTCCATTGCCGTGCCAAGCATCCTCAAGGACCCCCTCTACCAGAACAAGGATATCGCCAGGTCATGGGGTTTTCAGTCCCTGCTCGCCGTGCCGCTCTTCATGCCCTTTCCCAAGCCTTCGGGCAATAATCTGCTCGGCTCGCTGCAGATCTATTACAAGGAGGATGACCGGGAGTTCGACAAGCTGGAGATCATCCACGCGGAACTCCTTGCCCGGCGCATCAGCTTTGTGCTGGCCAAAAAGAAGATTCTGGATCTGGAGGAATTAAACCGCCGCAAGGAAACCATTGTCAACAAGATCTTTGTCAAATTGAGCCGCCGGGAAGGGATCAAGCTGAAAGACCTTTTCGTGCTGCTGATTCCTGAAATCAAGGAACTGCTGGAGGTGCAGAGCTGCTCCCTCTTCACCTTTTCCGATGATCTGCAGTTTATCAATCTCGAGGCCGCCTATCCGCAGGATGCCTGCTACCACGAGGCGGACCACAGCTTCACGGTGGCGCATCACCCCTATTTCAAGGTGGCGGCCGATGAGACCAAGGCCTTCAGTGACACCGATACCGAGCGCATTACCCAGTCATACATCCTGATCAAGGACCCGGCCCGCAGCCCTTTGCTGAGTGGGCAGTTGCAGGAATTCACCGCGGCCCAGAATATCCATTCCATCCTGATCGTGCCGCTCAGCGTGGACGGCAAGGTGCGGCATCTGCTGGCATTCAACGCCACCAACCAGAAGACCTCCTTCACGGACGAGGAGATCGAACTGCTCACCTTTCTGGGCAAGGAAATCCTGAAGGCCTCCCGGCTGGAATTTTTCGGGGATGTGCTGCACGACATCAAGAACCCGGCCATTGCCGTGGCCGGTTTTGCCAACCGGGCCCGCAAGCTGCTGGACAAAGATGACCTGGAGCAGGAGCGGCCCGAGGTGGTGCATGAGTCGAAGTTTAAAAATGTCACGGTGCAGCCGCCGCAGCTGGAGGAAGATCTGCAGGTTTCCTGTTCCCGTTTTGCCCTGGAGCGGGTGCTGGACAATCTGCTGAGCAATGCCGTGCGCGCCGTGGCCGAGCAGGGCGGCGGCACGGTGGCGCTGCATACCTGCCGCTGCAACGGCATGGCGCGGCTGGTCATTGAAAACAGCGGCGAGATCCCCTCCGAGCGGCTCAAACAGATGGAACAGGGCGCGGTCAAGGGCCGCGGCCTGAACATCATCAACCGATTTGTCCACACCAACCATGGCAACATGAAAATCGAGGTCAAAAACGGCCTGACCCGCTTTGTGATCATGCTGCCCTTTGCCGTTGCCGCTGCTGAGCAGGGGGGATAGGGGGGAAGGGGTTAAGGTAGTTAGGGGTTAAGGGGTTAAGGGACTTAGAAGTTATAAAAGTACCGTTTATCTATGTCGTCATGTCAGCATGTTTTTTATATGAAAGTCCTATGTCTGTCTTGCTGTGCAGGCAAGGACGTAGGAGCGGGCCTTGCCCGCGACCTTCGGCATCGTTGCTGTCTCTATCGCAGGCAAGGCCCGCTCCTACGCCCCTTACCGGCCCCATGCAGCATGAAAGTGCTTTCATATAAAAAACACCCCCGTCAAAACGGGGACGGAACAGATTGCCGGAATGACGACCCGCAATCATGTCAAATCAATCATCATTGACTTAAGTCAAGGACAGACCCTGCGGCGGCCGGATAGGATCCCGTCATGCAGGCAGTTTTTTGGGAGAAAAA
>JACQYM010000242.1 GCA_016208225.1 Deltaproteobacteria bacterium
AAGCGGGAACAACGAAGCATGCAAGCCTCGCGGCGTAGGAGCGGGCCATGCCCGCGACCTTCGGCATTGCGGCTGTCTCGATCGCGGGCATGGCCCGCTCCTACGTCCCCGCCTGCACATTACGACAGACAAGGACTTTCATATAAACCTCATGGCGCAAGCGATACAACGAACAATGAAAGTCCCGCGGCCGTAGGAGCGGGCCATGCCCGCGATAATGGTTTTTAGCATGCCAAAGGTCGCGGGCACGGCCCGCTCCTACGACCCCTTATTATCAGTACAACGAAGCATGAAAGGACTTTGTCCCTGTGTGGCGCCCATGACTGAGCAACCGTTTAAAGAGTGTCCATCCTGCCGGAGCAAGTGGGCGGAATACGCGGATTTCCTGGCGGACCCGACCATTCACCCCATCGGCTATCAGGTCTTTTTCGAAGATCAGAGCGGCGGCCTGTTTCTTTTCAACCACTCCTGCGGCACCACCCTGTCGATCGCGGTCGATTCCCTGCAGCATCTCCACAACGGCCCCCTCTATACGGAAAACATCATCGGCAGTGCACGATGTCCCGGTCTGTGTCTGGTCAGGGGCGGCAACACGCCGTGCCCGGAAAAATGCGAATGCGCCTCGGTGCGGGTCATCATGCAGCGCATCAGGAAATGGCCGAAGAAGGAGGAGGGGATGGACTAGCGGCGCGGCAGCGCTACAGCGCTACTCGGAGTCGCTTTTCAGCTGGTCAAAATTGAATTGAAAGAAAAGACACTCCTCTTCGCTTTCAAAATAGATCATGTAGGGCAGGGTCTTTAAGATGTGCAGCATGGGCTCGTTTATTTTCAACACCTCCCCGGTAAAACCCGTCACCCCTTTTTCCCGCGCCACATCGATCAGCCTGGCCAGCACAAAGCGGGTCATGCCCTGATTGCGGTACTCCCTGGTCACCGTAAAGGCCACTTCCGCCAGATTGAGCGCCCGGTCGAGAAAATAGGTGCCGATGGCGACGATCTTCTGTTGCCCTGCGTCCCCGACAATGCCCACCAGGGCAAAGACCGATTCGTAGTCGACGTTGACGAGCGGCTGGGTTTCCTTGTGGGGGAAGGTGCTTTTCGGGCAGAAGAAGCGCAGCTTGCGGTCATCCTGGTCCAGTTCATAGTAGAGTTCCTGCAGCATCCGCTCATCGGTCGGTTTCACCGGCCGGAAAAAGACCGGTTGCCCGGACCGGGTCGTGTAGTGGCATTCAAACTTTTCCGGATAGACCACGACAACCCCATCCCTGGTCTGGGGCAGCATCTGGTCCGCGTAGACGAAGTGGAGCCTTTTGACCTGCTCAAGCAACTCTTTTCTGAACTTGGGATGGGCAATGCCGATCATCTGCATCACACGTTCCCTGATGCTTCTGCCGTGCAGAAAGGCCACTCCCCACTCCGTCACCACGTAATGCACGTCGCTGCGCGGGATGACGACCCCGGAGCCCGGCTCCAGGGTGGCGACAATCCGTGAGGTCGCCCCGTCATGGGTGACGCTGGGCAGGCAGATGATCGGTTTGCCGCCTTCGGACAGGGACGCGCCTCTGGTGAAATCGAGCTGGCCGCCCACGCCGCTGTAAAACGTGGCGCCGATGCTGTCCGAGTTGACCTGCCCGGTCAGGGAAACCGACAGCGCGGCATTAATGGACACCATCTTGCTGTTTTGGGCGATATGCAACAGGTTGTTGATGTGCGAGGCGGGGTGAAACTCGATGAACGGGTTATTGTGCACATAGTCATACAATCGGCGCGTGCCCATGACAAAGGAGGTCATGACATGGGGGTGGATATTCTTCCGGCAGTTGACATTGCCGGCCTCGATCAGGTCGATGACCGAGTCGGACAGTACCTC
Source organism: Deltaproteobacteria bacterium (assembly GCA_016208225.1). Taxonomy (GTDB): domain Bacteria; phylum Desulfobacterota; class Desulfobulbia; order Desulfobulbales; family SURF-16; genus SURF-16. The sequence goes on from JACQYM010000242.1 coordinate 1,871, forward strand.
GCTGAAGATTGCCAGATCGCTTTTTTCCGTCAGATGACGCAGCACCGCATTGGGCAGGGCGCCGATGCCGAACTGCAGGGTTGAGCCGTTCTCGATGAGCCGGGCGCAGTAGCCGCCGATTTTTTCCGTGATCTCATCCGGCGGCGGGTATTGAAATTCAAGCAGCGGCGCCTCGTGTTCAACAAAATAATCGATATCGGCGCAGCGGACAAACGAGTCGCCGCTCGTCCGCGGCATTTGCGGGTTGATCTGGACGATCACCGTGCGGGCGCATTCAAAAACGGTACGGTTGATATCGACGTTGATGCCCAGGGAGCAGAAACCATATTGGTCCGGCGGGCTCACCTGCAGCAGGGCGACATCGACCCTCAGCCGGCCTGATTTGAACAGCCGCGGGATGTCGGACAGCGAGATGGGAATATAATCGGCCTTGCCCTCATTGACCGCCTGCCGGATGGACTGGCCGACAAACAGGGCCTGATGGCGGAACAGGGAAGGCTCCCGGCTGTCAAAGAATTTGTTGTCCGACAGGGTGAGGAAATGGATGATCTCGCAATCGGAAAAATGGCGCTTCTGCTCAACCAGCTGCCTGGTCAGGATGATCGGCTCGCTGCACCCGGTGCCGATGAAGATGCGCGATCCGGGCGGGATGATCCTGGTAATGTCTGCCGGGGAAATTTTTTTGCTCATGCCTGCCTGCCGGAAAGCCGGTCTGTCCCGTGATTACCGCCTGTTACTGGACCTTGCGGGTTTCATCATCCTCGTAAAGGTGGCGCAGACCGTGGGTCTGTTCCAGTTCGGTCATCTTGCGGACCGCCTCTTCCCTTGATATGCCCAGGGCGTCGGCCATGGCGTCGATGTCATAGCAGGGTTGGCCGTCGGGGGAGACACCGGCCGGTTTCAGATCAGGAAAGCAGGCGCCGGTCGCCAGGCCGGATGCCTGGGTAAGCAGCTCCCTGACGTGGGGCGGGCCGTAGAGCAGCAGCCATTCCACCGCTTCCGACCAGGTTTTGCTGTCCACGGTGGTGTTTTCCATCACGGCCATCGCCATTTCCAGGGTCCATGAATTTTTGAAATCGTCCATATTTTTCGGGTCAGGTTGAAATTGATGAAAGCGGGGAGTCAGGAACTTTATTGATTCTCATCACGTCTTTATGATAAATCAATTCAGAAGAATTTTCACTTTATTGTCTGAACGTTTCTGTATTTTTTCATTCAACGCGACAAGGTCTTGGACATGAAATCAGATTGCCAGCATGCTGGACTCCTGCTTCCCCTCTTTTTATTCTTTGCCCTGGCCTGCCTGTTCACCGGCCGGCAGGCGGCGGCGGCCCCGGATCAACGGTTCGATCTCTCCGTCTCGTTTGATCTTGCCGGCCATGCGGTCAACGGCATCATGCGCTGCACGCCCGCCGCCGATGTCCCGCTCAGCCTGCATACCGGCGGGCTGCAGATCCGCCAGGTGATAGTCGACGGCGTGCCGCAGGCGATCAGCGTCAGCGAGGACGGACTGCTCACCCTGCCCGCCGCCGGCGGCCATGCCGTGGCAGTCTCCTTTACCAGGAAAATGACGGTGGACCCTGCCGGCCAGTCCATGATCGACCGCCAGGGCGTGGTCCTGCTTGATCTCTGGTATCCAGTGCCCATGGGGGAGGCGCTGATCAGTCTCAACGCCGAGATTCCCGCCGACTTTTACGCGGTGTCCGAAGCGGATGACATCATCTATGAACCGACCGCGGACGGTAAAAAGGTCACTTTTTCCTTTGCCCGGCCCCTGGCCTTTGTCCATTTCATTGCCGGTCCCTACCAGGTGCAGGAGGAGAAAACAGCGGGCGGCACCATTGTCGCCACCTATTTTTTCCCCGAGGACCAGGATTTCGCCCGCCTGTACGGCGCGAAAACCAGGGAATACCTGGCCCGTTACGAAGAACTCATCGGCCCTTATCCCTATAAGCGTTACAGCGTGGTGGAAAATCGGCTGCCCACCGGTTTTGCCATGCCCACCTTTACCCTCCTCGGCCAGAGCGTGGTGCGCCTGCCCTTTATCACCGAAACTTCCCTGGGCCATGAGGTGCTGCATTCCTGGTTCGGCAACGCGGTGGGCGTCGATTATGCCATGGGCAACTGGTGCGAGGGGCTGACCACCTATCTGGCGGACCAGGCCTATGCCGCGGACAAGGGCGAGGACGTGGATTTCCGCAAGGGCCAGCTCATCAAATACCAGAGCCATGTGGGGATGGACAACACCATGAGCGTCGCCGACTTCAGGGATGCCGGCGACCATGGCGTGGCCAGTCAGGCCACCCGGGCCGTGGGCTACAACAAGGTGAGTATGATTTTTCACATGCTGCGGCTGAAGATCGGCGACGAGGCGTTTTTCGCCGGCCTGCGCGGCTTCTATGGCCAGCATAAATTCCGCCACGCCTCGTGGGACGACATCCAGCGGAGTTTTGCCGAGGCGGCGGGGGTTGACCTGGCTGTTTTTTTTGACCAATGGCTGCTGAGGCCCGATGTGCCGGTGTTCAGCGTGCAAAAATTGCGTCTTGATGTGAAGGAGGGGGCGCCGGAACTGACCTTTGATCTGGTGCAGCAGAATACCCCGCCCTATGAGTTGACGGTCAGCGTGCAGGTGGCGGGCGGCAGGGAACCGGTCCGGCGCAAAGTGGAGGTGACCCAGGCGAAAACAGAGGTGGTCATCCCCCTCGCCTCCATGCCGGCCACCATGGAGCTTGATCCCGATTATGACCTGATGCGCCGGATCGTGGCGGACGAGCTGCCGGCGGTCTGGTCCCGTTTCCAGGGCGGAGACGCGAAACTGGCGGTCTTTGCCCCGGGCAGCGAAGAAAAATTTGCCCCGCTGCGGCCGCTGCTGGAAGAGATGGGCTGCACCATGGTGACGGACGGCGAGTTCGATGAAAAAGAGCTGGCCAACAACAATCTGCTGCTGCTGGGCACCGACTCGAAAGCCAGCCAGGGACTGTTCGCCCGGCCGGACTATCCGGCCACCGGCTTTACCCTGGAGGTGCGGGAAAATCCCCTGGCGCCGGGGAAGGTTGCCGTGCTGGTGCAGGCGGCGGGCCAGGAGCAGGTGACGGCGGCGATGCATAAGCTGAACCATTACGGCAAGTACGGCTATCTCCATTTTGAGGACGGCAGAAACATGGAGAAGAAGATCCCCGAGTCCGATTACGGCATCGGTTTTATTCTCGACCAGCCTCCCCGTGGCGCCGCCGTGGCCAAGAGCCAGGAATTTGCCGCCATCATGGACAGCATCGCGGACAGCCGGGTGGTGTATGTGGGGGAGACCCATGTGAATATGGCCGATCATCTCCTGCAGTACCGGGTGCTGCGGGCCATGCATGAAAGGAATCCGGATCTCGCCATCGGCATGGAAATGTTCAACCGCAGCAGCCAGGAGGCCCTTGATGCCTATGTGCGGGGCGACATTGACGAGCGGCAGTTTTTAAAGGATGCGGACTATTTCAAGAACTGGGGCTATGATTACCGTTTTTACCGGGACATTCTGCAGTTTGCCCGCCAGAACAGGCTGCCGGTCATTGCCCTGAACCTTGACAAGAACATTGTCAGCGACACCTTCCGGGACGGCGGCATTGCCGGCCTGTCCCAGGAAATAAAGGAAAAACTGCCGGCGGAGCGGGACCTTTCCCTGCCCGGCTACCGGCAGCGCCTGGCCCAGGTATTCCAGGCGCACAGCGGGCCCCATTTTAACGAAAATGATCAAAAGGTATCAAACTTTCTCCAGGCCCAGGTGCTGTGGGATGAGACCATGGCCCAGACCATCGCCGATTTTCTCGCCGCCCATGCCGACGCGAGCATGATCATCATTGCCGGATCAGGCCATGTGGTGAAGGAAAACGCCATTCCGCCCCGGGTGGCCAGAAGGATTGGCGTCAAACAGTCGGTGCTGGTCAATGCCGGGGAGGGCGATCTTGACCCGGCTGAAGCGGATTATGTCTTCTTTTCGCCGCCGGTCAACCAACCGCCCTCGCCGCTGCTGGGCGTCACCCTGGCCGAAAAGGAGACAGGGCTGACCATCACCGGTTTTGCGCCGCAGAGCGGGGCAAAGGCGGCAAAACTTGTTGAAGACGATGTGATTCTTTCCATTGACGGCGAAGAGGTCCGCACGGTGGATGATATCAAGATCAGCCTGCTCTACAAGGAGCATGGCAGCAAGGTGAAGATCAAGGTGCGGCGGCCGGTACTGCTGCTGCCGGATGCGGTGCTTGATTTTGATGTGCAGTTGTAGGGGCAACCCCCGTGGTTGCCCAGTGTAACCGAAATATTAACCACGGAGAGCACAGAGATCGCAGAGATAACTGATGGTATGAAAAATATTTTGTAACATTCCGTCGGCATGGAGCGGGCCGTGCCCGCGATACTTTATGAGCCGCAAAACCAATGATCGCGGGCATGGCCCGCTCCTACAGTACGCCGTGATCAGGATAATTTGATGGATCGCGGGCGTTCAAACGTTTAAAGGACTCAGTAATTGTTGATATACCATTTGCCAAGTCTCGAACGTCCGTCATTCCGGCATGTTGTTAGCCGGAATCCACATCCTCTGCTGGATGCCAGCTAAAAACACCCCGTCAAGCGGGGACTGAACAGAGTGCTGGCATGGCGACACAGATAAACGGTACTTTTATAATTTAATTTCTAAGTCTAAGCTGGAACGATTTTTTTCCCGCTTGAACGGTGGGACGCTTACACGCCGGAACGCTTCTTCCTGCCCGTGGGCTGGGCGGTCAGCGGGTCATCCGGCCAGGAATGGCGCGGATAGCGGCCTTTCAGCTCCTTTTTCACCTCCGGATAGGCGCGCTGCCAGAAACCGGCCAGGTCATCCGTCACCTGCATGGGCCGGCCGGCCGGCGAAAGCAGATGGAGCAGCAGCCTGACCCGGCCGTGGCAGATGGCCGGCGTCTCGGTCAGGCCGAACATCTCCTGCAGCCGCACGGCCAGCACCGGCACCTCCCCCGGCCGGTAGTCGATACGGATGCGGGAGCCGCTCGGCACCGTGAGCCGCTGCGGGGCGGCGCGTTCCAACTCCTGCTGCTGCCGCCAGTCGAGCATGGCGGTTAGCATGGCAACGGGATCGAGCTGCCGGAGCTGCTCCCGCCGGGTGAGGCCGGTGAGATAGGGCAACAGCCAGTTCAGATCGGCCAGCAGCCCTTCATTGTCCACCGCCGGCCAATTGCCCTCCGGCTGCCACAGCCGCAGGCAGCTGATGCGGGCCTGGAGCTGCCGGGCGTCTTTGCTCCACGGCAGGGCATCAAGTCCCAGCCGCCGGATGCCCTCCGCCATGGCGAGGGCGATCAGCCCGGCGTCAGCCGCGGCCCACTGCTCCTCGCGCATCACCAGTCTGCCCAGATATTCCCGCTTCAGGGCGATCACCCGCTGCTGCCTCTCGTCCCACTCCACCAGTTCCTGCCACTGAAAAAGTCCCGGCTGCCGCGCCCGCAGTTCCGCTGCGTCACAGGCGGCGGCAAGAAAGACGCGGCCCTCCTTCTGCCCGGCATCCAGGCTCGCCACCGTCAGCAGCGGGCTTGCCGCCAGCGGATCACCGGCCGGCAGCAGGGCGCCGCGGCCATTGGCCAGCAGGTAGTGCTCCCACTGGCCCGGTCTTTGCGCGGCAATGCGGTCCGGGTAGGCAAATGCCAGCATTACTCCGGCCAGGTCTTCGTCATATCCCTGTTTGGCGCAGCCGAGCAGCTTTTGCCACTGGCCGGCCAGCATGTCCGCCTGGCGGCACGCCTGCACGTCGCCCCCCTCCTCCCTGACCGCCGCCGGACCACGCTGCCGAAAAAGGGCGAGCAGCCGCAGCCGGTCATGCAGGTCAACGGTCATGGTCCGCGCTTCCGGCCGCAGGAGATCGCGTTCCGAAACAAGGGCCGCCACGTCGCAGGCAAGGGGGCCCTGGCCCATGGCGTCTCCTGCCACCAGCATGTGGGCCAGACGCGGATGCAGGGGCAGGGCCGCCAGCCGTTTGCCGGCGGCCGTGATGCGGCCGGCCGGGTCAAGGGCGACCAGCGCGATGAGCAGCTGCCGGGCCGCCTCATAGGCCGCAACGGGCGGCGGATCAAGCCAGCGCAGTTCAGCGGGATCAGCCACTCCCCACAGGGCCAGTTCCAGGGCCAGTGGCGCCAGATCCACGGCGCGGATCTCCGGCGGATGAAAGGGGACCAGGCCGTGATGCTGATGCCTGGTCCACAGCCGCAGGCAATAACCGGGGCCGAGCCGGCCGGCTCGCCCGGTCCGCTGCCGGGCCGCGGCCCTGGAGACGCGCACCGTTTCCAGGCGGGTCATGCCGCTTGCCGGTTGAAAGCGGGGCAGCCGGGACCAGCCGCTGTCCACCACGCTGGCAATCCCCTCGATGGTGAGGCTTGTTTCCGCAATGGAGGTGGCGAGCACCACGCGCCGCCGGCCCGACCCATCCGGCAGGATGGCCCGGTCCTGCTGCTCACGGCTCAGGTTGCCGTACAGGGGAAAAATGACGGTGTCCGCATCCCGCTGGCCGGCCAGCAGTTCGCTCGCCTCCCTGATTTCGCCGGTGCCGGGCAGAAAGGCCAGGATATCCCCTGTTGTTTCCGCCAGCACCCGTCGGATGCCCTGGGCCGTGACCGCGGCAATCCGGCCGGCCGGTTCCCGGTCGAGATAGTCGGTGGTCACGGCAAAGCTGCGGCCGTGGCCGGTGATGACCGGCACATCGCCTAGCAGTCCGGCCACCGGTTCGGCATCCAGGGTGGCGGACATGACCAGCAGCCGCAGGTCGGGCCGCAGCTGGCAGAGATCAAGACACAGGGCCAGGGCCAGGTCGGCGT
>JACQYM010000121.1 GCA_016208225.1 Deltaproteobacteria bacterium
ACCGTAAACCGTAAACACAGCCTATAATCCGAACAGCGAACATTAACCCTGAACTGGCTGAAAATCAGTGGTAATCACAAATATTTTTACAATTTGTTATCTCTGCGGGCTCTGTGGTTGATTTTCAGTTTTTCCGAGTCCATCTTCATTTGAATTTCAACTTTCTGAGTTAGCATAACTGATTGAAATCGTGAATTATATGGCAATATTTTCGGTCGTCATTCCGGCAAGTTTTTAGCCGGAATCCAGTATCCGGGCGTTTGCTGGATGCCGGATCAAGTCCGGCATGACGGATTGCATGCTGCTTATATTATGCAACTCATTGTAAAATCGCATAATTCAACAACTCAGAAAGTTGAATTTGAATCAAAGAAACCGGTGCACGATATCACCGGCCTCTTGCAGCGTAACCCCCTGCAGCGTAGCTCGTTTGTGACGGCTCTGCAGGCCGCTGGTAATGGTGACGGAAGATTTTGCAATATCGAAAAGTTCGGCGAGATAGCTGATCACCGCCTTGTTTGCCTTGCCGTCGACCGGCGGGGCCGTGATGGCCAGCTTCAACTCATGGCCGTGCAGGCCGCAGATGCTGTTTTTCGCCGCCTTCGGCTGGATATAGAGATCAAGCGACACGGATTTTTCTCCCACCGCATGGAGGAAAATCATTTCACCCTGACATTTTTAAAATCTTCATCCTCCGCCTGGTCAAAGGTCACCTTCGGCTCATGGTCGTCATCCAGCGGGTCTTCCAAAGAAAAGAGCATATCCCCTTCCAGGTCCGGGATGGTCAGATTCTCCCGCTCCTCCCCCTCGTCTTCGCCCGCGGCAGAGAAATTGTCCCGCCGGCCCGCAGCCATGAAATCATCTTCCCCTGGTTGCGGACCGGACAGGTGCAGTGCGCCGGGAAGTTCAATTTTTTCATAAAGATCGTCAAGATCATTGACCTCGGTTTCCTGGCGCGGTTCAGCTTTTTTTTCAACCATCGCCTCGGCCTGCCGGGGTTTTCCCGTACCACTGATATCGGACTGCAGCAGGGAGATGAGGTCCTGCTCCAGCCAGGAAAGATTTTTCTGCAGATAGTCGCGCAGCTCCTCCTTCACCTTTTTCTTGTTTTCCTTTAAAATCACGATTTCCTGTTCCAGTATCTGTTTTTCCAGGGTGATTTCCTTGCGCAGGCGATCGACCTCCTCCTGCACGGCCGCCAGCCTGGCTTCTGCCTCCAGGCGGCTTTTTTCCTGCATTTCATCGGCAATCTTCTGGGCGGAAATGATGGCATGATGAAAGGTCTTTTCCTGGGAGTGAAACCGGTTGATTTCCATCTCCAGTTTTTCGACCTGTTCCTTCAACAGCCTTTTGTCATCATTCACCAGGGCAAAATTTTCTGCAATCCGCTCCAGAAAAGTATCAACCTCTTCAATATCAAAGCCTCGAAAACGGACATGAAACTGTTTGGTCTGTATATCTTCAGCTGTTAACGACATATAAACGCTCCTTCTTTTTTCGGTTCCTTTTCGTCAATCATGATACTCAATGCCGCAATCAACCAAGCGATCGGGCAATACCATGCAGGGTAGGGACAATAAAGCTCTGTAAAAAAAGTATGATGAGAATCAGGATCATCGGGGAAAAATCAATCCCCCCCGCCGAGGCAAAGGGGATCATGCGCCGTATTCTGCCGAGCACCGGCTCCGTAATGTCAAAGAGAAAGCGGACAATCGGGTTATAGGGATCCGGGTTGACCCAGGAGATAATGGCCCGGCCGACAATGACCCACATATAGGCGCCCAGCACAAAGTTGATCAGGTTAGCCACGGCGCTGATGAAGTTTCCGAGTACAAACATGGTTTTTCCTCTCCGTTAAGCGAGCAGTTTGTTGCAGATTTCCATCACCGCCAGACTGGCCCTGGCCTGCGGCTGGGCAACGAGAAACGGCTTCTGCCGGCGCACTGCCATGGAAACCGCGCTGTCCTGGGGAATGGCCCCCTGAAAACAGGGTTTGACTCCCAGGAAATTTTCCAGCACCGCGCTCATATTGGCAAAAACCTCCTGCGCCTCTTTTCTGCTCTTCACATTGTTGATGATAAGATGAAATTCGGTTTTCTGGTAACGGGTTTTCATAATCTTGATCAGGGCATAGGCATCGGTCATGGCCGTGGGATCGGGGGACAGGATGGTGAAATTCCGGCCGGCCCAGTTGTTGAACCACAGCACCGAATCGCCTACGCCGGCGGCGGTGTCCACCAGGACAAAATCAAAGTTGCCGATGATCTGTTCGAGGCTTTCGGTGAGAAAGGCCTGTTCCTCGTAAGAGAGGCTGGCCATTTCCGGCACGCCGGAGCTTGCCGGCAGCACAAAGAAACCGGGCATGACTTCCACCAGGATTTCCAGGGGATCCCTGCCCTCTTCCACGATTTCCCGCAGGGTGTGGGTGACATTCAAACCAAGCATGATATCCACGTTGGCCAGACCCAGGTCGCCGTCAATGAGCAGAACCTTCCGCGCCTTGCCGGCCAGGGCCGCGGCCAGGTTGATCGTAAAGGATGTTTTGCCGACCCCGCCTTTGCCGCTGCTGATGCAGATGATCTGCGGGCTGCTGTTTGTTTCGCTCATAGTGTTTTATTTTTTCCCTTTCCCGGTAAAACGGAAAAGCTGGGCCCGTTCCTCGGCGGAAACCTGACAGGAATCATCGGTCTCTTCCTGAAAGGAATAAAAAATACCGCCGGTGTCGTGACCTGATTTGTGTAATTCCCTGACCGCCATCGCCATAAACTCTTCCACCCCTGGTACGGCTCGCGCCAGGCAGACCGCCAGGCCGATTTTCACCTGGCAGGCGGCAACGGCGCCGAGACAATGATGGATGGCCCGGGCCTTGTGCAGCGCCCGGTTTCGATTTAATCCCGGCAGCAGCAAGGCAAAGGTGGCCTGGTCATAATGGGCGAGGTGAATGCCGTCCCGCACCTCATTTTTTAAGGCCGCCGCCGCTGTTGTGAGGAGGCTGCCGTCGCTGCTGCCGGCAAATCTGATCAGCAGCAGGGCACAGGGCAGCCTGCTGCTTTTCACCCGGCTCAGCTCGGTCTGGACTAGGCCATGGAAACTCTCCGGACCGCCCGGCCTGTTCACCAGGGTAAGGGGGGGCGCTGGTTTTGTCCGGCCGTCCCCGCCGGTGACACTTCTGGCCAGTTCCTTTTTCCTCGTTTCCGCCAGGGCCTGGTCAACGATCAGAAGTCCCTGCGGCGCGCCGCCGTTTTCTCCGGCAACCGGGACAAGATCCACCGGAAAGCGGCCGGCCTCCAGCTCGATCAGCCGCAGAAAGTCTGCAAATGCATCTGATCCCTGCCGACTTGTAACCTTTGCCACCGGATTATGACACCTTGCTGCCGGGCGTGACTTTCGCGGAAACGGCTGACAGGAAAAGCGAGCCCTGGTCCTTGATCGCCAGCACCATGCCGTGGGAGGCAATGCCCATCAATTTTGTCGGTTTGAGATTGGCGGCAATGATCACCTGTTTGCCCACCATCGCCTCAGGCTCGTAAAATTCCGCGATGCCGGCCACAATGATTCGCTCCTCCGGCGCTTTCACCGTCAGTTTCAGCAGCCGGTCGGATTTTTTTATTTTCTCGGCGGCCACCACTTCGGCCACCCGCAGATCAATCTTTTTAAAGTCATCAAAGGAGATCAGGCCCTCATCATCGGGATTTTCTGTGGAAGTCATGTTTTTCTGTGCTTTTCCACCGGTCTGGGCCGGTGCTGATGTTGTTTTCGGTTTGCCGCTATCCAGGCGGGGGAAGAGCGGTGGCGGCAGGGTGATGGTGGTGCCGGGGGCCAGCTGCCCCCAGGCGGCCTGACCGGTCAGGTCCTGGGCCGCGGCCTGGCCGAGGGCGTGCCGCATTTTTGCCGCGGTGTCCGGCATGACCGGCTCCAGGGTCAGGGCAATCAGGCGCAGGGTTTCCAGCAGATAGTAGAAAACCGTGTCAAGCCTTGCCGATTTAGCCGGATCCTTGGCCAGGTCCCAGGGGGCGTTTTCCACGATATACTTGTTGGCCCGGCTGATCACCTCCCAGACCGCGGCCAGGGCGCGGTGAAAGGCAAAATTGTCCATTTCCCGCCGGTAGGCGGCGACCATGGCCACCGCCGCATCCCGCAGCTGCCGGTCGATTTCTTCCGGCTCGCCGGCAGACGGCACCCGGCTTGCGGTAAACTTGGCAACCATGGTCAGCGACCGGCTGAAGAGGTTGCCCAGATCATTGGCCAGATCCGAGTTCTGGCGCATGCGCAGCGCTTCGGCCGAGTAGGCGGCATCCAGACCGAACGACATGTCGCGCAGCAGAAAGTAGCGCACCGTGTCCGTCCCGTATTCCGCCACCATTTCCGCCGGCCGCACTACGTTGCCCAGACTTTTGCTCATCTTGGTTTCCCCCACGTTCCAGTAGCCGTGGACGTGCAGCTTTTTATAGGGGGCAAGGCCCATGGAGCGCAGCATGGTGGGCCAGTAGATGGCGTGCGGTTTCAGGATGTCCTTGGCAATGATATGTTCGGCCGCGGCCCAGGAGCGGGAGAAGTTTTCCTGGTCCGGATACCCGATGCCGGTCAGATAGTTAATGAGGGCATCAAACCAGACATAGGTGACGAACCGGTCGTCAAAGGGGAGCGGGATACCCCAGGTGAGGCGGCTGGTGGGCCTGGAGATGCACAGATCCTCCAGCGGTTCCTTCAAAAAGGAGAGCACCTCGTTGCGATAGCGCTCCGGGGTGATGAACTCCGGATTGCCGGTGATATGATCGATGAGCCACTGCTGGTATTTGCCCATGCGGAAAAAATAGTTCTGCTCGGTGATCGCCTCGGGCGCGACCAGATGGTCCGGGCATCTGCCGTCCACCAGCTCCTTGTCGGTGAGAAAGCGCTCGCACCCCTTGCAGTAGAGGCCGGAATAGTCGCTGAAGTAGATGTCGTCCTGTTCATAAACCTGCTGCAGGATGCGCTGCACCGTCCGGATGTGCACCGGATCGGTGGTGCGGATGAAGTTGTCCGGTTGAATGGCCAGCAGCGGCCAGGTGGCGCGGAACATGGCGCTGATGCGGTCGACATACTCCCCCGGCGAAACCCCGGCGCCCTGGGCCGCCTGGACAATTTTATCGCCATGTTCATCCGTGCCGGTCTGGAAGACAACGCTGTCGCCGCAGAGACGGCGGTACCGGCAGTAGGTGTCGGCCACAATGGTGGTAAAAGCGTGGCCCAGATGCGGTTGGGCATTGACGTAAAAAATCGGGGTGGTGATATAGGTATGCATTGTCGCCATTATTCGGATGGTTATTCTTTTTTTTCGGGTTTCGGCGCCATTTTTTTGCGCGGCCGTGCCGGTTTGGCCGTCCGGAGATTTTTCTGGGCAACGGTTTCCCAATCTTTACGGGTCAGGACCCGCGGCACATCATCCGGGACGTCGGGGTCGATGACCGTCACCGTTTCATCAAGCACGCTCTGCTGGATCACCTTGTACGTCTTGCCGTCGATGGTCAGTTTTTTACCGGGCCGGGGCATCTCTTTCTTCAGGTCGCGGTAAGTGGGGTACTCATAGGTGAGACAGCAGAGGAGCCGGTTGCAGATGCCGGAAATTTTCACGGGATTTAGGGGGAGATTCTGCTCCTTGGCCATTTTGATGGAAACAGGGGCAAAGTTGGTGATATAGGAGGCGCAGCACAGCTCCAGGCCGCAGCAGCCCAGACCGCCGACCATTTTGGTCTCATGGCGCACGCCGATCTGCCGCATTTCCACCCTGGTGCGGAATTCCTGCACCAGCTCCTTGACCAGCTGGCGGAAATCCACCCGGTTTTCCGCGGTAAAATAGAAAATAATTTTGCTGCCGTTGAAAAAGTGCTCCACCCTGATCAGCTTCATGGAGAGATTCTGTTTTTCGATCTGCTGCTGACAGAAGACAAATGCTTCGCGCTCCTTGGCCACCAGCCGCTCATACTTCTCCACTTCATCCCGGCTGGCGCGGCGCTGCATCAAATAGGCGGTTTTAAGCGGCTGGGCGACGGCAGGATCGGATTGGGGCCCCAGGCTGAGAATTCTGGCCGGTTCCAGGCCGTGATCGGTCTGAATCATGGCCAATTCGCCGATTTTCAGGTTCTGGATCTGGGAAGAGGCGGAAAAAACCTGTTCGTTGTTGCGGAAGCGGATCCTGTAGATTTTTTCCCTCTTTTCAGGGTCGCTTGTCTGGTCTGGTTGCATAGAAATTACTGAAACTGCTCAGGTTGTTTAGTTGCTTTATTATGAAAGTCCATTTTGCCGCCGCGTAATCTGTCCATGTCCGCTACCTTTGGCCTTCCGGAAACACCGTTATCGCGGGCATGGCCCGCTCCTACCGCGTGAGACTCCTGACTGAAAACATATCAATATACCATCAAAGCAGCCCAAAGAAAAGGACTTCGCACACCAAAGTCCTGTTGCAGTTGTGCACCAGCTGACGCCGCGCCCTGCTGATGAGTTCCAGTTTTTCGGCCAGCACCTCCGGCCCCCATCGGCGGCAGGCAGCAGGCAGCAAGGTGCGCAGATCACTGCTGATCACCCGGTGGGACAGTTCCTGATGGGCCAGCATCAGGTCCCGCATCCAGATGGTGAGCAGGTCCAGCAGTTCTTCCAGGTTAGCCTTGGTGTCGGCCGCCTTTTCCGCCAGCTGAAAAACTGTTTCCACCGTGTCCGGGGTTCCCGGCGCCAGGGCCAGCAGCCGTTCCACGATTTCGCGGCGCAGGGGCAGCAGCTCTTCGGCAAAAAGAAGCCGCGCCCGGCCGAGGCTGCCCTCGGCAATGGCGCTGAGCGCCTCCGCCGTCTCCAATTCCATGTTGTCCCGCATCAGCGCCCGGGTGACCAGGTCATAGGGCAGGGCGTGGAAGGAAACGATCTGGCAGCGGGACAGAATGGTCGGCAGGATGTCGCCCGCTTCATCGCCGGTCAGGATAAAAACCGTATCAACCGGCGGTTCCTCCAGGGTTTTCAGCAGGCTGTTGGTCACTTCTTTCCGGCGCATGGTGAGATGGATATCCTTGATCAGCACCACCCGGAATCTGGCCTCAAACGGCGGATAGGTCAGGGTTTTTTTCAGTTCCCGGATCTGCTCGATCTTGATCGCCGTACCCGTGCCCTGGGGCTCGATGTGCAGCAGATCGGGATGGTTGCCGGATGCGTATTTCAGGCATGCCAGGCAGCGGCCGCACACCTCTTCGCCGACCGGGGCGCTGCAGTTGAGTAGCGCGGCAAAGGCCTGGGCGCAGGTTTTTTTGCCCACTCCGGCCGGCCCCCGGAACAGATAGGCATGGCTTGTTTTCCGGCGCTGAAAGGCGTTGGTTAAAAACTGTTTGGCTTTGGGCTGGCCGATGATGGAATGAAAAGGGATCAGCATGTTCAAGTGTGCCTGAAGTGCCTAAAGTATTTAAAATACTTAAAGTGCCTAAAGTTGCGGTACTTTCTGATCAGATAATACCTTTACTTTAAGTACATTAGCGCACTTTAGGCACTCTATCTGTATTATTCACCGTCGTTTTTTGCCGCACAAAGGGAGAAAAGATCCGGCAAGGGAGAAAAGATCCGGCGGCCGGACCTCCGGTTCCTGGTTTTTTTTCCTTTTCCGCGGCCCGGCACCCTCTCGTTCGGTTTTGGCCGCCGGCCCGGACAAAAACAGAAAACGTTCCAGGTTGCGCTGGTATTCGCTCCACTGGCTGCTCTCTTCCGGGATTCGGGCGCTGAGCCGTTCCACATAATTGATTTTGGCATCCAGATCGTCGATGAAGTTTAAAACAAACGCCTCGTGCAGCATGGGCAGGGTCGGGGCGCCGAATTCATGCCGGCCGTGATGGCTGAGGATCAGATGTTTGATCTTCATGGCCAGATCCGGCGGAAAATCTTTGATCCGGCCGATCTTTTCCTGCACCATCTCGACGCCGATCACCATGTGGCCCATGAGCCTGCCCTGGTCGGTGTAATCAAAGAGGCTGGAGGTGACGGCAAGTTCCGCCACCTTGCCGATGTCGTGCAGCATGGCGCCGGCCATGAGCAGCGACCGGTTGATGGAGGGGTAGAGGGCCGCCACCCTGTCCGCCAGCCTGGCCACGTGCAGGGTGTGCTCCAGCAGACCGCCGAGATAGGCGTGGTGCATGGTTTTTGCAGCCGGGGCCCTGGTGAATTTTTCCAGAAAATCCTGGTCCTGCAAAAATTTAAGCAGCAGCTTTCTGATAAAGAAATCATCGACGCTGTCGGCAATGCCGATCAGCTCCCCGGCCATTTCGTCGATATCGCCGGCCGTGGTGGGGATAAACCGGGCAAGATCGGTCTCGCCCTCGGTCAGCCGCCGGACTTCGGTGATGATGAGCTGCAGATTGCCTTTGTAGTTCTGGGCCCGGCCTGTAACGGCCAGGGCCTGGCCGACGGCGCACTCGGGTTCCCACCGGTCGGCGTCATCCC
>JACQYM010000264.1 GCA_016208225.1 Deltaproteobacteria bacterium
GAAAGGGGAACTTCCCTACTGCGTCATATCCTGCCCGGCAACGGCAAGGATTTTCGGCGATCTTGATGATCCGACGAGCGAAGTGGCGCAGCTGTTGAAAAGTCATAAGCATTTTGTGCTTAAACCCGACGAAGGCACCAGTCCGAATGTGTACTACATCAGGGAGTATGGGGTGCGATAGCCGGAGTGAGGGCAGGTCTGTCGTGGGCTTTTTACGAATCTTCAATTTTTCAAGGGACTTGTGCAGATGACAATTGCGGCGGACATCAGCCGGAAGACGGGAGATTGTTTCAGGTTGCTGGCGGTCTTTTTCTGTGAACCGGAAAAGCAGCTGTGGTACGAGGAGAACCTCTGTTCCCGGCTCGATACGCTGCTGACCGAACTGGGCCTGGACGCGGCCCAGGAGGCGAAGCTGATGGAAAAAGCCCTGCAGGACATCAGCGACGAGCAGCTGCTGGTTGATTATGCGGCCCTCTTTGTCGGCCCGTTTGAGCTTCTTGCCCCGCCGTACGGATCAGTATACCTCGACGGGGCCCGGAAAATAATGGGCGACTCCACTTTGCAGGTCCGCCGGCTGTATCGGGAAAACGGCCTGGAGCTGGAAGCAAGTGAACTGCCGGACCACATCGCCATTGAACTTGAATTCCTTTATTTTCTCTGCGTCCTTGAGACGGAAGCGGCCGTAACGGGCGATCCCGGCGAGCAGCAGCGAGCGGCCGCTGTCCGCCGAGAGTTTCTGCACAGATTCCTGGCCCCCTGGACTCCTGAATTCTGCCGGGCGATTATCCAGGGCACGGATAACGCTTTTTACGGCTCTCTGGCCCGTTGCCTGGAACGGTTCATTGAGGAAATGCAGGCAAGCCCTGCGCGGGACGATCTCGCCTGCCCCAGGGTGCCGGCGGTCTGATTTCACCACAGAGCACACGGAGAACACAGAGAAAACAGAGAAAACATGTTTACTTACAGAAAGTTTTCTCTGTGGGCTCTGTGCTCTCCGTGGTTCATTTTCAGTTTTTGAGCCCGTCATGTTTGAAGAGCTGCTGCTTGATAAGATAGCGGAACAGGCGGCAGGGCCGGTGCAATTTTTGCCCCGGCGCTGTCTGCGGGCCCGGTTTCATAAAAATCAATGCCTGCTCTGTCTGGAGGAATGCCGGACAGGGGCGTTGACTCTGCAGGGCGCGACAATCTGCTTTGCCCCGGAAAAGTGCACCGGCTGTCTGCGCTGTGCCGCTGTTTGCCCCAATGATGCTTTTTCCCCGGAAGAAAAACTGCTGCCGCTGCTGCAGGCCATTAACCGGGGAGGCAATATTGTGGTGGGCTGCAGCGGGAACAGGGGCGATCTGCCTCGCTATACCGTGCCCTGCCTCGGGATTTTTTCCGAACCATTGCTGGCGGCGATGAACTGCCTGGCGGAAAATGACATCCTGCTCGACGGCAGCGGCTGCGTCGGCTGCGTCAATGGCCATTGCGTCGATACGGTGCATAGCCAGTTGGAAAATTTTTCACAGCGGCAGGGCAGGGGAGCGGCGGTCAGGATAAAACTGATGAGTGAGCGGGACCACCCCGCGGTCGGCAGGGAAAATAATGCACGGCGGCTCTTTTTGAAGGAATTGCGCCGCTCGCTCAGCGTCTTCGGGGCGCAGTCAACCGGCGGCAATCATGGCGGGGCAGGGGAGGCGAACCGGATCGCAAACAGGTCGCCTGTCGCGGTCTCAGCGGCCCTGCAATATGCAGTTGCGCATGCCCCTGCCGCCCGGGAAAATCTCCTGGAGTATTATTTCTTCACCTTGACGGCCGACAGCCGATGCGACCTTTGTCCCCTGTGCAGCGGGATGTGCCCCACCGGGGCCATCAGTCGAAGCAGCATCGAGGCGGGCAAATCCCTTTTGTTTACGAGTGCGGCTTGCAGCGGCTGCGGTCTCTGCCGGGATTTCTGCCCCCGGCAGGCCCTTTCCCTTTCCCGTGGTTTTAGCGGCGATCCGAACGCGGCCCGGCGCATCAGGTGAAGTGCCGGGAAATTTTCCCGGCACTTGCGACCGCCGCTTCACTATAAAAAAGCGGTGCGCCCAGGTTTGCGGGCCACCGGCTGGTCATCAACCTTTCTTGCGCTTGAAACCGGCCAGACCGATCAGACCGCTGCCAAGCAGGTACAGGGCGGCGGGCACCGGAACCGGGGCCGGGTCGAAGGTCAGGTCGTCCATGGCAATGGAATTCCTGGCGTTGGTGGGCGAGTTGAAGACAACGTGGTCGACCAGCCCTCCGTAGTTCGTGGCCAGGAAGGTCGGGTCGGGTGTCGGGATGAGTGTATCGGTACTGTGGACCAGGGTTGAGCCGAGGTAGAGGTCGAGCTGGACGGTGTACATGTTGGAGGCGAACTCGCCAAAGCCTGAGAACCAGGCGCCATCGAACCTGACCGGACTTTCGAAGCGCAGCTGGACGGGTTGAGGGTCGATGATATCCTGGCCATAAAAGACTATCTCCGAGCCGGAATGCGGCGTGTAGGGCCATTGGAATGCATTATTGTGATCATAGTGACTCCAGTTGCCCACCGTCCTCCAGTCGATGCCCCCGTAGAATTCAGGCATGGGCCCCGAGACTCCCAAGTCCTCAAAGGTCAGCACGGTGGTGCTGGCCCCGGCTGATCCGGCGAAGGGCAGCAGGCCAAGACACAGGGACAGAGTTACAATAATAATCTTTTTCATGGTTTCTCGTTCCTCTTTTTGGCCCGTCTATCGGGGCCGAAGATGACAGGTTGATAGGAAGTTGCATTTCGGCTACACAGCACGTGGCTTTTGACACCCTGACATGCCTCGGCCGGAGTGTGCCATCTGTTTTTCCACCCAATTTGAATAGGCAAAATGCGGGCCAGGGCCGGAACTCTTTAACTTTTTCTTTGATTACAAGTTGTTAAGCTGTTTCTCCACCTGTCGGCAACCATCGTAACCCGCGTTTTTTCCAGTAATTCGGAAATTTTCGTCCGCAAACCAGAACGAAATAATTTTTTGATGTAACTTCTCAGTCCGATATCTGAACATGGCGGTCCCGTAACGGCTTCCAGGCCTGATATTCAGATAATTTCAGCCGGTATCGGGCCACACTGCCCTGGTGCAGGCGCTGCAGGGCATCAAGTGCCATTTTATTAAAGGCTTTCAGGGCAGCGGCCGGCACAAGTTCCTTCGCCAGACGCTGAACATTCTGCGGAGATGGGACCAGGAGGCCCCGAACGATTGCCTGCACAACCTGGATCAATGCCTCCCGGTAGCGAATCCGCAGGGGGTCCGGCTCGGTCATACTTTGCGTGATCGCCAGATACTGCTGGCATGAGCGCTCATAGGCCCAGATAAACACATCCCGCAGCAGATCCACCTGATTGAGCTCATATACCCCCAGGGTGCCGTCCACATAGCTCTGTTCAGGCACATCGACAAAAGAAAGGGGGCACAGGTTGTTGCGTATCAACGGAATGTTTGCGCCCAACCGGGAGACGCGCTTGTTGACATCCTCAAACGGCTGCAGATAGGGCAACTGCACCATTATGAAAAATGTTTGTTCGAATGGGTCGGGAATGGCCGCGGCTTTCTGCAGCAGCAGCCGGAAACAGTCTTCCAGAACCTGGGGCATGGCCAGCGGGTGGAAGACCGAGCCGGAAATAGCCACAGGCCTGCGGCGTAACCGTCCGCAGGCGTCCTCGTCAGGGAGCAGGTTTTCCGACAGGATGGCGTGCAGGTTGAGAAAGGTGAAAGGGTTAAAACCGACTTGATCGGCCTCAGTGATGAGCATTTCGATGGCCGCCTTGTGGTTGAGGATCATCTGGGTTTCCTGCAAATCTTTTCCTGCCGCCGCCTCGCCGAATTCGATGAGACGCTGGGTGTCGAGGCGGTTGTAGGTATTGCCCTCCAGTCGGGAAGAGGCCCATGACAGATCAATCAGCAGCCGGTCAAGGATGTCCCGGGCAAAGGTGGCGGCCGGCCGTTCGTTTGCCGGGGTACGGCCCATCTCATGGAACTGGGCGCGCAAGGACGCGGAGAGATAGAAGGTGACGCCCGGTTCGTAATCCTCCAGAAAGGAACGGTGATAGCCGACCGGTATTCGCTGTATCAGTGGTTGCCGCATAAGATCGCGGATGATGCTTCCTTCCGGCGAAACCGGGATGTCAATCTCCGCCTCGGCATGGTCCGGGAATTTTTTTATTCCCGTCGCCGTGGCGGAAATGACCCGAGGCACACATTTGTAAACCAGAGCTATGCTTTCACCTTCAGTGGTGATGCGCTTTTCCGCCTGGAGGCGTTCCAGGCGGCGCTGCAGGGTGCGCCGGTTGACAACTTTAGGCAAATGATGGGCAAGCGCCCGTTCCAGCGCAGAAATTCCAATACCTTCGGGATGTTCTGCAATTGCCCGTTCGATCTGGGCCAATTCTTCTACGGACACGGTACGCGGCATGGGCGCATTTCCTCAGTGTTCACGATGATGCTGATTTGAGCGCCATGCATGATGAGGCGCGACAGTAAAGAGCGACACTAATATGTCACGCTTTAGTGTCGCGCGTCAATATAAAAATGCGGCTATGTCACGTCGCCGGTTTCGTTGCCTCGATGGCAGCCGAAACCACATAGTCACTTAGATCCGTGCCCGGCACCCAGTCGCGGATGAAGGATCTGCTCTCCTCCTTCGGGGTGACGCGAATGTCTGAAAATCCGCTGGCCCGCAGCATCGCTTCGACTTCCGGCAGCAGGGAGGCGCCGGCTATGCATCCTGTATAAAGAGCCATGTCCTGCCGCACGGCCTCGGGCAGCTCGGCCAGGGCGACGACATCGGAAATCGCCAGCCTGCCGCCCGGCTTCAGCACGCGAAATGTCTCGGCAAACACCCGGGGTTTATCCGGCGACAGGTTGATGACGCAGTTTGAGAGAATGACATCCACACTGCCGTCCGCCACCGGCAGGTTTTCGATTTCTCCGAGCCGGAACTCAACGTTGCGAAAACCCCCTTTCTCCGCATTGGCCCTTGCCTTGGAAACCATGGCCGGGGTCATATCCACGCCGATGACATGGCCGGCATCGCCGACCTGTCGCGCGGCGAGAAAACAGTCGAAGCCGCCGCCGCTGCCCAGGTCGAGCACGATCTCGCCGGGCTGCAAGGCGGCGATGGCCTGCGGATTGCCGCAGCCAAGTCCCATGTTGGCGCCCTGGGGCACGAGACTGACATCGTCGGCGGTGTAGCCAAACCCTTGCGACAGCGTCTCGGGGTCTGGGGCAGGCGCGCCGCAGCATGTCGGCGAACAGCCGCAGCCGGCGCCGCCGCTTTCAGCCACCTTGCCATACTGCAGGCGCACGGCCTGCCGGATATTATCTTGCTTTGTTGCACTCATGATTTACTCCTGTTGTTCAAGGTTTGCGCCGCTGGTTGCGCCGTATCTCCTCTCATGGTTTATGTGACCTGAAGTGGTCGGCAATGGCATGCGCGGCATTGCGGCATAAGCAGGCGGCGCGATATTCCTCACTCTCCCAGCTCTTTTTTCAGCCAGGAGAGAATTTCCGCCCGGTCCGGCACCCGGCCCGTGCATTTCACATCTCCGTCAATGACGACTGCCGGGGTGGCTGGGACGCCGAATGCCGCAATCTCGTCAATGCCTGTGATTTTTTCCACCTGGACGGTGAGATGGTTTTCTTCAACCAACTCCTGGATCATGTTGGTGATTTCAATGCATTTTCGACAGCCAGGTCCTAAAATTTTAATATTCACATCCAGTTCCATGGGTTCCCTCCCCCATCATTTCACACCGTATCGTTTTCAGCTGAGAATGCCTCTGACAATGATATCCACCGCTTCTTCCGGCGTCAGGCCGTGCACCATGAGGGTTTCAAGCTGCCGCTTGTCCACGCTGCCGATGGCGGCCTCATGGGTCACCTTGGCCAGGGGGTTGGTCACCCGCACAATGGGGATGGCGCTGGCCACGGCCTGGTCCTTGACGATCTCCATGCAGTCCACATGGCCCCTGGCGCCGGCGGCGTTGCCTTCGGTGATGCCGGTGATCTCGGCCGACGCCTCATCCTCCAGGGCGACCCTGGTTTTGATCAGTCCCCTGGCCTGCTCCCCGGCCAGCGTCACCTTTTCCGTGATCTTAATGGAATCAGAGCCGTGGCCGAACACCCTGGCCGTCAGTTCCGTCACCGCATTTTCCCCGGCCTCGACGGTGTAATCGATGGCGAGCCTGCCGACCCTGCCGGTGATGAGAGTGAAGTCGCCGAAATATCTGCCGTTTTTGCCGATGCTGACCACGGCCTTGGGGCTGGCCTCGACACCGCCGTGTATGCCGTGGAAGTGGGTTTCGGCATAGCGCAGTTCAGCCCCGTCCTCGATGACGACCTTCGCATCCATGGCATGGATTACCTGTTCGGCATCGGGAAAGATGCAGTGGGCGACAAAAGAAGCCGCGCTGTTTTTTTCCAGCCGCACATCCATGCTGATATGCTGGGACCCTTTTTTATGGAGAACGCCGAAACAGAGGTGGACCGGATTCTTGAGCCGCACCCCTTGCCGCACCCTGACCTTGGCGCTGATCCCCGCAGCCGTCTCGTGCGCTTCAACCTCAACCCCCTCGACCTGTCGGGCGCTCAGGATCGTATGGCCGTCGGCCACCAGATGGGCCGTGGCGCTGTCTGCCAGCACGGCCCGGTCGCCGCCGGCAGCGCCGAAGGCCTGCATGAGCTGGTCAAGGGCGTTCATCAGCACACACCTCCGTGGCACAGGCCAGGCATTCTCGTGATTTGTAATATGCGGCCACCTGTTGCGGAGAGCCGGAGCAGACGATCCTGCCCCGGCAGATCTGCGACGCCCGGTCGGCAATCAAGGCAATCTCCTCGCGGTGGGTGATCAAGAGCACGGCGCAGCCGCTGGTCTTGCAGGCGTTGATCACATTGATGATATCGTGGATGGAGAGCATGTCAATGCCGGAGTCGGGCTCGTCGAAAATGGCCAGCCTGGGATGCAGGGCCAGAATGGAGGCAAGTTCAATTCTTTTCCGTTCCCCGCCGCTCAGGCATTTGTCAACCATCCGCGCCAGGTAACGGCCGGGCTGGAGTCCGACCATGGCCAGATAGGGGGCCGGATCAAGATGCCTGTTTGTCAACGTCAGGTACTGGGCCACGGAAATGCCTTCAAACCTCACCGGCTCCTGCCAGGCCATGGTGATGCCGAGTTGCGCTCTTTCATGAATTCTGCGGGTCTGGATGGCCTGCCCGGCAAACAGGATCGTGCCGGCAGTCGGCCAGTATCCCTCGCAGCCCATGATGAGATAGGCCAGGGTGCTCTTGCCCGTGCCGTTGGTGCCCAGCAGGGCATGGACC
Source organism: Deltaproteobacteria bacterium (assembly GCA_016208225.1). GTDB lineage: Bacteria > Desulfobacterota > Desulfobulbia > Desulfobulbales > SURF-16 > SURF-16. The sequence continues at coordinate 7,347 of JACQYM010000264.1, forward strand.
TCCGCCTGGTCCATTGACAAAGAAAGATCATCGATGATTTTGGCGGCCCCGGCCTGAAAGGAAAGGTTTTTTATCGCAAGCAGCGCCATTGTGATTATCCCATTGTCGGGGCGAGTTGTGAATGGGCGGTTCGCGAACCGCCCATTCGTTCGCGCCGTGCTCTCCCTGGTGAAAAAGTCGCCGCTTACGGTTTGCACTGCACATGACAGATGCCGGTCGGCGTCTCCTTGGCGTACGGATAATACCTTTTTTTGAACCAGAAAGCCACGTTCACCACGGAAATCAACACCGGCACCTCGACCAGCGGACCTATCACCGCGGCAAAGGCCTGGCCCGAGTCAATGCCGAACACGGCGATGGCCACGGCAATGGCCAGTTCGAAATTGTTGGAGGCGGCGGTAAACGAGAGGGTGGCCGACTGTTCATAGGTAGCCCCGACTTTCATGGACATGAAAAAGGAAACCAGGAACATCACCAGGAAATAGATGGTGAGCGGCACGGCGATGCGCACCACGTCCAGCGGCAACTGGACGATGTATTCGCCCTTGAGGGAAAACATGACCAGGATGGTGAAGAGCAGAAAAACAAGGGTCAGCGGGCTGATTTTCGGCAGCAGTTTTTCCTGGTACCATTCCTCTCCCTTGGTCTTCACCCCGATGAACCGGGTCAGCATGCCGGCGATGAACGGGATGCCGAGATAGATGAAAACCGATTTGGCGATCTCGGCCATGGAGATATCCACCACTGCCCCCTCGATGCCCAGCCATTTGGGCAGGATGGTGATGAAGATCCAGGCGTAGAGCGAGAAAAAGAGCACCTGGAAGATGGAATTGAAGGCCACCAGCCCGGCGCAGTATTCCCGGTCGCCGTAGGCCAGGTCGTTCCAGACGATGACCATGGCAATGCAGCGCGCCAGGCCGATGAGAATGAGGCCCACCATGTACTCATGATGGCCGGAAAGAAAGGCGATGGCCAGGCCGAACATGAGGATGGGGCCGATGATCCAGTTCTGGACCAGGGAGAGGACGAGCACTTTTGTGTTGCGGAAGACTTCGTGCAGTTTTTCGTAGCGCACCTTGGCCAGGGGCGGATACATCATGAGGATCAGGCCGATGGCGATGGGGATATTGGTGGTGCCGATCTGGAAGGAATTGATGATGTCGCGGCTGCCGGGATAGAGATAGCCGCCGAGCACGCCGATAAACATGGCCAGAAAGATCCAGAAGGTGAGAAAACGATCGAGAAAGGAAAGCTTTTTCTTTTGTTGTTCCATGGTGATACATTCCTTTTTTTTCACCACGGAGCACACAGAGATCACAGAGAATTTATTTTTTACAGACGGTGGTTCTCTGTGAGCTCTGCGCTCTCTGTGGTAAATTTTCAGCCGCAGGCGGTCTGTTGTTTTGTTCGCATATACTGTTCCAGCCGTTGCCGGTCGCGGACAACCGCCGGCAGCTGCGGCAGATGTTTCGTCAGCACGGCAAGCTGATCCTGCTGGAGTGTCCCGCCATTCACGATGAAGCGGTAATACATCCAGACGCCCCGCCGTTCGCCGGCGAGCCAGCCGGCATTGGCCAGGTAGGAGAGATGGCGGGAAATGGTGGACTGCGGCAGGTCCAGCACCGCCATCAGGTCGCAGACGCACAGCTCGCCGTGCATGAGCAGGCCGAGAATTCGCAACCGGACCTCTTCGGACAGGGCCTTGAAAAGTTTGACTGTATTGTTCATATTATTTCTTATATATCCGCATAGGCGGATATGTCAAGGCGATTTTCTGCCATTTAAATTTTTCATAGATCCTTGACAGAAGATGAATATTGAGATACATATAGCCATATGGCAATATGATAATTAGAAAGGAGGAATACATGAAACGATTTATCCGCGTGATGAAGGCTTGCGCCGATCCCAGCCGCGTCAAGATCATCAAGGTGCTCGGGGTGAAGGAGTTATGTGTCTGCGAGCTGCGTCAGCTCCTCGGCCTGGCGCAGCCCACCGTGTCCAAGCATCTGAAAATTCTGGAAGAGGCCGGGCTGGTTGATTTCCGCAAGGAAGGGTCATGGATCATCTACCGGTTGAGCAGAGGGGAAGAGTCCGTCTACGCCGGAGAAATGCTGCGCAATATCAGCGGCTGGCTCGATGACGAACCGCAGATCCGGGAGCTGACGGCGAAGTTGCCCCAGATCAACCGGGAGCGGAGCTGTGCGGCTTAACTGCCAGGAGTCGGAAGAAAGAATTCAGGAGACAGCGGAAAAACGACGGCATTGTTTTCAGGCCGGGCTCTTATGTACACAAGGAAAGAAAACCCATGAAATCAACAGATAAAATAACCCCCTGTGCCTGTGAGGGCGGGCTCTGCTCGTTGAGCGCCCCGGACGGGCCGAAGAAAATATCCGTACGGCAGATCGGCCTGGGCCTTGCCGGCCTGGCGGTCTGGTATGCGCTCTATTCGCAGTTGCTGCCGTTCTCCAACTTTTTCGCCTACCAGCTGCTCGGGCTTGACCAGGGCAGCCGGCTGGGGGCCGCCACCCAGTTTTTTGTCTATGATACGCCCAAGGTTATGATGCTCCTTACCCTCATTGTCTTTGTGGTGGGCATGATCCGCTCCTTTTTTACCCCGGAGCGGACCAGAAAAATTCTGGCCGGCCGGCGGGAGTCGGCGGGCAACGTCCTGTCTGCACTTCTAGGCGTTGTCACGCCGTTCTGCTCCTGTTCGGCAGTGCCGCTCTTTATCGGGTTTGTCCAGGCCGGCGTGCCCCTGGGCGTCACCTTTTCTTTTCTCATCGCCGCCCCCATGGTCAACGAGATCGCCCTGGTGCTGCTTTACGGCCTGCTGGGCTGGAAGATTGCCCTGCTCTATATGGTCACCGGGCTGGCAATAGCCATCGTGGCCGGCTGGGTCATCGGCCGGCTCAAGCTCGAACACCATATTGAAGACTGGGTGCGGGATCTGCGCATGGCCGAGCATGTCATGGTGGAAGAGAAGCTTTCCTGGCATGACCGCATGCGGATGGGCGGTACGGCAGTGAAGGATATAGTAGGCAAGGTGTGGATCTACGTGGTGGCCGGCAGCGGCGGTAATCGTCGGCATCCCCATGTACTCCAACGCGGCAGGCATCGTGCCGGTGGTGCAGGCCCTGCTCAGCAAGGGCGCGGCCCTGGGCACGGTGCTGGCCTTCATGATGAGCGTCATCGCCCTGTCGCTGCCCGAGATGGTGATCCTGCGCAAGGTGCTGAAACCGACCCTGATCGCGGTCTTTATCGCCGTGGTCGGCGCCGGCATCATGTTCACCGGCTTTCTTTTCAATATGATTGTGTAAGGCAGGAGCTAAGGAGTCAGGAGACAGGAGTCAGGAGTCAGGAGACGTGACTCCTCCTCATAAACATATGAGCGAAGAAAAAGAATTGGTCTGCTACTGTTTCAGCTATTCCAGGCAGGAAATCAGGGAGGATGCCGTCACCCATGGCCGCTCCACCATCATGGAACGGATCATGGCCGAGTCCAAGGCGGGTGGCTGCAACTGTGCGGCCAGGAACCCCAAAAGTCGCTGATGTCTGGCCGATGTCCGCCGGGTGGTGGACGAAGCGCTGACAGGGAAGAGGCAATAGGCAGAAGGCAAAAGGGATGGATGCAAAGGTAACAAACTCAGCAAACAAGGAGAACATCATGGAAATCAAGGTATGCGGCCCCGGCTGCGCAAAATGTCATGAAGCGGAAAGAGTGGTCAATGAAGCGCTTGGCGAGGCGGGTATTGCGGCAAATGTCGAGAAGGTTTCCGATTTCAGCGCGATTGCCAAGCTGGGGGTTTTCGCCACTCCGGCGGTGGTGATCGACGGCAAGATCAGATGCACCGGCAAGGTGCCGTCCAAAAAAGACGTGCTGTCCTGGTTGAAATAAGGTGCATTATGTCTAAAAAAGCAAAGGTCCTCTTTCTCTGCACCGGCAACTCCTGCCGCAGCCAGATGGCGGAAGGCTGGGCCAGACATCTGCGCGGCGAGGAGTTTACACCCTTCTCCGCCGGCATTGAGACCCACGGACTCAACCCCCTGGCGGTCAGGGTGATGGCCGAGGCCGGGGTGGATATCAGCGGCCAGCAGTCCAAATTGGTGGCCGATCTGCCGGAGCAGTCCTTTGATCTGGTGATCACGGTATGCGGCCATGCCGATGAAAACTGCCCGTTTTTCCCCGGCCCCACCAGGGTCGCGCATCACGGTTTCGATGACCCGCCGAAGCTTGCCGCGGCAGCCAAAAGCGAAGAGGAGGCCCTCGGCCATTACCGCCGGGTGCGGGATGAGATCCGTGATTTCATCAAAACGCTGAAACCGTGAAGCAGGGGAAATAACATGTCGATCAAACACTATCTCATGTCGCTGCTTCTCTCCCTGCTGGCCGCGATCCCCGTCCTGGCCGCCGCTGGCCAGACGCCGGATTCCGCCGCCGATTTTTCAACCTATCTGCGTGCCTTTGATTACCAGGAACGGGAGGAGATGAAGATCAAGACGGAAGAGCTGAAAAAACTTTACCGGGAAGGCAAAGTGCAGATCGTGGACATCCGTTTTCCCGAGGAAACCGCCCTGTGGGGCATCAGCTTTGCCACCCGGATCCCGATCAACGAACTGCCGGATCGTCTGGCCGAACTTGACCGAAGCAAGATCATTGTCACCGTCTGTCCCCATTACGACCGGGCTTCCCTTGCCCGCCATTATCTGACGATGCAGGGCTTTCAGGCCAGGTATCTGACGGACGGTCTGCTCAAGTTTGTCGAAGCGCTGCGCGGAGACGATGCCCGGGAATTTTACAATCAGACGCAATCAAAAAAGTAGATACGGCAAGCTGGGTGAAAGTGGATTTTGATGAAAAATAAAAAGATTTACCCAGGAAACCCCTGTTCGACAATATTGACGACCCTGGCGGGAAATGTCGAAACCGCCACCGTGGTTCTGGGGGAAATCTCCATGATATGTTGATTTTTTTCTAACCTGAAGCCGCAACTTGCGAAGTTGGCATAACGTATTGAAATCGTGAATCATATGGCAATATTGCCGGTCGTCTTCCGTAGATCCCGGATGGCGTCCGGGAGGTATCCCCTATCCTGGCGTCTGCTGGATGCCGGATCAAGTCCGGTATGACGGATTGCATGCTGCTTCTCTCCTGTAACTCATTGTAATTTCGCATAATTCAACAAAAACGCCGAAAGTTTGGTTACGCCATTGCGCAAAAAACATTGTTCCATTCTCTCCTGCCGTAAGCGGCATACGGGCCGCAACGAAACGATTAAAGACGCACGTTGTGTCGGAACACTCTGAAGATGAATTCTCATATCCTGGCGTAAAAATTGCTTTTCTTGAGCGGTAAGTTTGGCAATATGACAAATCCCGTCCCTGATTTTTTTTGTTCATTCCGCAGCGCCGCCGGAGGAAAATGAGTATGGCAATTGTTGAGGCAAAAGCACTGATAAAAAACTATGTTGCCGGTGACATCACCGTCCAGGCGATACGCGGGGTCGATTTCGCCATCGAGCCCGGCTCCTTTGTCTCTTTTGTCGGCCCGTCGGGAAGCGGCAAGAGCACCCTGCTCAACATGATCGGCTGTCTTGACCCGCCGAGCAGCGGTTCTCTCGCCGTCGCCGGCCAGGATGTCGCGGGGCTCCATGGCAGGGAGGCGGCCCGTTTCCGCGGTGACCATATCGGCTTTATTTTCCAGGATTTTCATTTCCTCCCCGGCTCAAGTGCAATAGAAAATGTGGAACTCCCCCTGATTTACGCAGGAATAAGCACTAAAGAAAGACTGAATATTTGCAGAAAATCTCTTAAAAAAGTCGGCCTGGATGATAGAAGTGAAGCTGGCAGCAGTGGGCATGCAGGATCAGGGCGACAAGTTTCCCGGCCAGATCTCCGGCGGCCAGAAACAGCGGGTCGCGGTGGCGCGCGCCCTGGTGGCCAACCCTAAACTGGTGCTCGCCGATGAGCCGACCGCCAATCTGGACCGGGAAACGGCCATGCGCATCATCTCGCTCATGAAACAGATGCGGGACGAGTTCGGCACCACCTTTGTCTTTTCCACCCATGATCCCAAGGTGGTAAAAAACGCCGAGACCGTTTTTTTCCTGGAAGACGGCATGCTGCAGAAAGAGGGGAACAGCAAAGGAGCCAGCCATGAATAACATCCTGAAACTTGCCTTCCGCAACCTGCGGCGCTACATGCGGCGGACCCTGCTCACCTCGATGCTGATCACCCTGGGTGTGGTGGCGGTACTGCTGTTTATTGCCGTGTCCGGCTCCTTCAAGGCGATGATGATCGGCCAGATCACCGATTCCATGCTGGGCCATATGCAGATTCATGCCAGGGGATACCTCTCGTCCATTGAGAACCTGCCGCTCAACCGCAACCTGAAGGCGGGGCAGGTGGACAAGGCCAGGAAGCTGCTCGAAGAAAACAAGGCGATTGCGGCCTACTCCATGCGCATCAAGCTGGGGGCCATGTTCAGCAATTTCAGCGAGACAACCAATGTGCGGCTCAATGCCGTGGATCCGCAGCAGGAGATGGCGACCGTGCCCGGCCTGGTCGAGCGCATCATCAAAGGAGAGAAGGAAGGTCTGCTGGCCAGGGGGGAAATTCTGGTCCCGGAACTCATTGCCAAGGGCATGAACGTGAACGTCGGTGATACCATTGTCCTGGTGGCCACCAACCGGGACGGCTCGGTGAACGGCCAGCCCTTTGTGGTGCGGGGGCTACTGGAAGGCATCTCCGGGCCGGGGGGACGGGACGGCGTCATCCATCTGGACGATGCCCGCTCCCTGCTGCGCATCGAGGAGCCGGAGATCAGCGAAATTGCCGTCCGCCTGAAGGACATGGGCCGTTTGGATGCGGTCTATGAGGAGATCAATGGCCAGCTCGGCGCCATGAAAAACAAAATGGATAAACCTGTTTTCGAGGCCCACACCTGGCGGGAACTGACGCCGTTTTTCAATATTGCCCGCATGATCGACGTCATGACCTTTTTCATCAAGATCATGCTGGTGTCCATTGTGCTGATCAGCATCATGAACGTCATGATCATGGCGGTCTATGAGCGGATCAACGAGATCGGCACCATTGCCGCCATCGGCACCACGCCCGGCAAGATCCTCGCCCTGTTCATCACCGAAGGTTTTCTGCTCGGTCTGTTCGGCACCCTGATCGGCGTTGCCGTCAGCCTCGCGGCCATTGCCGGCATGAATGCGGCCCATATCAGCTTTAATTTCGGCCGCCAGGAAAATCTGCTGCTGGCCCCGACCATTGCCGCCGGTGATGTGGTCACCGTGTCGGTTATTGTTATCGTCATCGCCGTTCTCGGCAGCCTGCAGCCGGCGTTCAAGGCCTCACGCATGGACCCGATCGCAGCCCTGCGGCATGTATGAACGTCGTAGGGGCGGGTTCCAAACCCGCCCTGGCAATAGGTAAGGGGACGTAGGGGCGGGTTCCAAACCCGCCTGAAATAGGCAATAGGCAATAGGCAAAAGGCAAAAGGTCAAACCAGCCCTGGCAATAGGGTAGGGGCGGGTTCCAAACCCGCCCTGAATAGGCAAAAGGCAAGA